>CAZKPI010000494.1:2615-4326 GCA_964554555.1 uncultured bacterium | reverse complement strand
CCTCGACGACGAACACGAAGTCGGCCCGCTGTACCAGCTCGGACAGCGGCAGGGTGCGGATCATGGCCTCGGCTGGGGTGAGCAGGGAGATGGCGGCGAGCAGAAGGAGAACGGCAGGCCGGCGGGGACTCATGGGAATTCCTTGTTGGACATGACGTTGGCCTTGATGAAGTTGTACCGTTCGAGGTTGGTCGATTTCAGGTAGGGGCCGTTGTGGATGTAGGTCATCACCGATTCGGCCATGTCTTCCTGGGAGTTGGAATGGCCGTAGGTGGTGGGCGATTTGGGGGTCTTCTCCACGCCCCCGGGCCAGAACGTGGTCGACCAGGCGGCCATGACGTTCGGGCACTCGTCCTGGAAGGCGTGGGTCATTTCGTGGGCGAGGGTGCCCATGGTATAGCTGGCGCCGCGGGTCCACGGGTATTCGAGCAGGTGGACGGTCTTGTCGCTGGGGTTGAAGAACCCCATGGTGTCCTCGCCTTCCGTGCCGTCGGCCTCGTAGAACTTGCCGTTCTGCAGGATGTCGTGGGTGTGGCTGTAGAAGCTCGCGGGAAGCTTGGCCAGGAAGGCTTTGACCACGGTCAGCTGATCGACGCTCCAGGCGCCGGCCGTCCAGCGGACGGCGGGGGATCCGTAGGTCTGGGCCGGCCCGTCCTCCATGTCGATGCCGAAGGCGCCCTTGATGTCGGCTTTGAGGCCGGCAACGGTGGGGGTGCCGGAGCCGGTGCCGGTCCCGGTCCCTGTGCCTGAGGCGGTACCGGTGCCCGTTCCGGTGCCGGTGCCGCTGGCGGTCCCGGTTCCCGTGCCGCTGGCGGTTCCCGTTCCAGTCCCGGTCCAGGTGCCGGTTCCGGTTCCGGTGCCGGTTCCCGTGCCGCCGGAGATGGTGGCGAGATAGTCGTTGTAGGCTTTCAGGTAAGCGGCCAGGGCCGCGTCGATGCGGGTCTGGCTTGCCCCCTCACCAATCAGGCGGTTGTAGGTGTTCATCGCCTCGATGTACTTGGCGCGGATGGCCTTCCAGGAGTCGGGAATCTGGTTGTCGGGGGCGCCGGTCCCGGTTCCGGTGCCGGTGCCTGTACCAGGGTTGGTTCCCATTGTGGAGATGGCCGCCAGGTAGTTGTTGTAGGCGGTCTGGTAGGCTTCCATGGCCGCGTCGATGCTCTCCTGGGGTGCGTTGGCGGCCACCAGGTTGTTGTAGTGGTCGAGGGCTTGGGAATACTTCGCCCGCAGGGCCTGGGCGCTGGCGGGGATCTCCTGCCCGCCGGCGGCCCTGATCACCTCGTCATCGGAAGCGGGCGTGGCGGCATCGGCGGCGGGGGCGGCGGGAGGCGCGTCCTCGGCCGCTCCAGAATCGGTGGCCTCTTCGAGGGTATCCCAGAAATTGTTGGCGCCCTGGATCCGGTCGGTGAGGGCGAACAGCACCACCACCCCCACGACCAGCATGAAGGTCAGTTTCCGAAGTTTCCCGTCCATAGGCGCCTCCCTCGGAGATATTTTCTCCTGCCCAATTGTACTCAGGGAAGGGGGGATTGGGAACTCTCGCCGGCCACCCGTGGATGGTCATCCCGCTCCGAAAAGATCGCCGGGAGTCCTGCGAAAGCCAAGGAGCCGTTTTCCCGAGAGCGGGCATCGTCTTTCAGAAGGGCGGACTGGATCGGGGATGGAGGCCCGGTGGGAAAGAGTTTCCTGAAAACGAAAGACCGGTCCGAAACCA
>CAZKPI010000494.1:0-2605 GCA_964554555.1 uncultured bacterium | reverse complement strand
TGCCGAGCTGGCGTGCCATGACCTTTTTCCAGTCCAGCGACAAGGCCCCGGGCGGAGGTTCCGGGGGGGCCCGATTTTCAGTAGAATCGTTACATACCATTCCGGAAAAGGAAGGGAATCTTGTCGTCAATGAAACCTCGCCGTCCTTCGGTCGGGCGCGCCCCGGCCGCCGTTCTTCTTCTCGCCCTGGTCTGGTCGGTCTTGGGCACCGGGATCCTGCAGGGCGCCCCCCTGCGGCCGGGGTCCTCCCGTCTCCGCGAGAAAGGGCGCCAGCTGGCCGAGCGGTTCGCCCGCGAAAGCCGGGCCGAGGTGGCGCGGCGCGAGCGGGGCGGGGTGCAGGAGGCCGACCGGAAGCCGCCGCAGGTGGGCGACGAGGAGTCCTTCTTCCTGGACAAGGAGGACACCGGCACGAAGACCCCGATGCCGGCGGTACTGCGGCTGATCGGCCGGCGGTGTTACGTTTATGTCGAGAAGGGCCAGGAGGTCGACCGGGCCAAGGTGGCGGCGGTGGCGAAGGCGTTCGACGAGTCGGTCTATCCGCTCTGCACGGAATGGTTCGGGTCGGAATGGTCCCCCGGCATCGACGGCGACCCGCGCATCACCCTGCTTTTGGTCGATGGACTGGCCAGCTGTGACGGGTTCTTCGACCCCGAGGACGAGTACACGCGCGAGAAGTGCCCCACCAGCAACGAACGCGAGATGGTGACGCTGGCCATCAGCCGCCTGGAGGACATGGCGGACTTCACCGCCGACCTGCTGGCGCACGAGTTCCAGCACATGATCCACTGGAGCCACGACCCGCGCGAGGCCACCTGGGTGGACGAGGCCTGTTCGATGTACGCGGGGAGCCTGTACCGGCATTTCCCCTTCACCGTCGAATTCTTCCTGAAAAACCCCCAGCGGTGCCTGATCGACTGGGACGACACCGTCGAATGGTCACACTACGGCAACGTCTACCTGTTCATGAATTTCCTGGTGCGGGCCGCCGCCACCGACGAAGCCGGGCGCCGGCGGCTGGTGCGGGCGGTGGTGGCCAGCCGCCGGACCAGCATCGGCGGCATCACCGAGGCCCTTCAGCAGGGCGGGGTTCCCCTGTCTTTCCACGAGATCTTTCGCTCTTTCGCCGCCGCCCTCCACCTGGGGGCGAGCCTGGACGGGCCCGCCGGGACGCTGGGGTTCGACCCCCACGTCGCGCAGGGGCTGGCCGCCTCGAAGAACAGCCCGCTCAAGCCCCTGCGGAGCTTCCGCACCCCGCTGGGGAAGGTGAAGGGGAAAGCGAAGATGTGGTCGGCCGGGGCGGTCCGGTTCCGGCTGGCGGCCAGGTCCGCACCCATCATGGTCGCCTTTGCCGGCCGGTCGTTCGAGGGCAAGCGCGGCCGCAACTTCTTCGACGTCGGGCTGTTGTTTGTCGACCGGCAGGGGGAACTGGCCCCGCAGGTCTCCTGGATGACTCTCCGCGACAACGCGGGGGAGGCGGAGGTGGAAGTGCCCGCCGGAGGATACGATGATCTGCTGGTCGTGATCGCCCACCGCGGGCCGCTGTCGATGCCGGCCAACGAGAAGAAGTGGCCGGCGGTGCCGTTCCAGCTGGATGTCCGCCCTGCGGCGGAGAGGCCGAACGCGGTGAGGCGGTTCGAGGAACTCCACCAGGAGCCCTGATTCCGGCCGCCGTCCCAGGGAACCCTTCTTTCCCGCCGTTCCGATGATCGCCGGATGAGGCGGAGGGGTTCCCCTGGCCGGCGGCGCACAAATTCTCACCAGGTGATCTGAAGCGGGTTTCCGGGCGACCCCGGTCTGATGTGACCATGGGGCCATGGCCTGCGGAAATCACGGTTCATCAGACACGCATGGGATCGCGGAGCGGGCGTTCCTGTCGGCGGCGCGGCGGGGTTGACCTGTCAAAGGTTGTATAGTAATATACAACTCATGAGCAGTCAGCCGTCCCTGCAGGAAGCGTTTGCCGCCTTCGGATTTTCCCCGCTCGAGACGCGGGTCTACATGGCCCTGCTGGAGGGGGGGAAGGCCAACGGGTCCGAACTGGCCCGGCGGCTCGTCCTGACGCGGGCCTCGGTCTACGGGACCCTGCAGGCCCTGGCCGGGAAAGGGGCGGTCTGGCTGATCCCCGGCCATCCCCAGGTCTACGAGGCTGTTCCCTCCCGACAGCTGGTCCAGCAGTTGCGGCGCACCAGCCATGACTGCCTGGAGGCCATCGCCGAGGGGTTGAAGCACCTGGCGCCGCACCCGGCCGCCGAGCAGGTGGTCAATTTCGCCGACCCCGACCGGTTCGCGGACGAGGTGCGCGAGGCATTCCGCCAGGCCCGCCACGAGATCTGCCTGACGGTGAGCGCGGCGGCCGCCGCCGCGTTCGGGGGCGAGATCGCGGCGGCCCGCCGGCGCGGGGTGCGGGTCATTGGCTTCACGGCCGAGCCCGGCCTGACCGCCCCCGGCGGCGACTGGTTCGTTCGTGAGCTGAACCTGGAGCCGGCGGCTCTGCGCGACCGGATCCAGGGGGTGTTCGACCAGCGTTTCTGCCTGGCCGGGGGCCGGGATGCGGCGGGCCGGTTCCCCGGGGTGGCCAGCCGAAACCCCTTGTTGATCACGGTGT
>CAZKPI010000493.1:0-4337 GCA_964554555.1 uncultured bacterium | reverse complement strand
CAGACGACGACGAGCACGACCCGGCGCCGCCAGCCGGTTCCGGTCGTCCCTGTCATTTCCCCCATCGGTTCTCTTCCCTGCCGGCCACTATACACGATCGGCGGCGGCCCTGACAGGGAAGTCCCGGGGTTCGGCCGGGCCGGTGCCGGATGGCCCCCAGTGCTCCGCGGCGGCCCCGGGGAGCGTTCGTTCCGCGCCAGGCCAGGCGGGGTTCCGTGGGCAAGCTCCATTCGGGCCGTCACCATGCGCCAGAACGGGGGACCGCCCGTTGCCAGCAGGGCCGCTTTCGTGCTATGATGGCTCCGCCAGCCGGAATGGCGGAATTGGCAGACGCACGGGACTCAAAATCCCGCGCCCGCAAGGGCATGACGGTTCGACCCCGTCTTCCGGCACTTTCCACGAAAAGCCGCTTCCGGAGCGGCTTTTTCTGTATGTGTGCGCCCGCCAGGGCGCTCTGTCCCCTTTCCTCCCTTCCCCCGCTCCCGCCACCGCAGTCTCCCTTCTCGCCCGGGCCCAACGGGCGGGGGCCCGCCTTCGGCGGCGGGCGGGGGGCGCGGCCCGCCATGGATGGATCGGCAGGCGGCGGACTGCGGCGTTTCCAAACGGGCGGGGGCGCGCTACAATGTCGGAAACCCCATCCGGGAGGTGGAGAATGAGCCGCCGGTTTCCCGTCACCCTGCTGGTGTCCGTTCTGCTGACCCTGGTTCTGGTCTGGCCCTGCTGTGGAGGCGAACTGCCAGAAGAGGGGAAGGCCCTCGAAAAGGCCGGGAAACTGCGCGAAGCCCTCACCGTCTACCGTGTCGCCCTCGAGCGCCAGCCGACCCGCGAACTCTATCGCGCCTGCGGTTCCCTCTGCGGCAAACTGCGCGAATACGACCTCGGCCGGCGCCTGGTCGAGCCGGGGCTGGCCGCCTTCCCCGACGACGAGGGGCTGAGGAAGCTCCACGCCCTGCTGAACGAAAAACACCGCATTGCCCGGGCGGCGGCTCCGTCTGCCTTCCCCGCCGCCCCGGAGCCCTCTGCCACTGCCACTGCCACTGCCGCTTCCGCGCCGGTTGCCGACGACGGTGCGCCCGGGCCCGACGAGACGCCTCTGCCCGCCGCCGAACAGGCCGGTCAGGCCAAAAAGCTCCAGGCCGAACTGCGGCAGATCCAGCCCGGCGAGGTGGCCACCTACGAGAGGAAACTGCGCGAGATCCTGTTCCGGTGCCCCACCTCGCCGCTGGCCCCCGATGCGGGCTGGAAGCTCAGCAACCTCTACCTGTATGCCCAGGTTCCCCCCGAGACCGGCAAGGCCCGCACCATCCTGATGCACCTGTGGAAGAACCACCCCAGGTGCCGCTGGGCGGCCTTCGCCGCCAACCGCCTCTGCACTGTCTTCACCGAGGCAGGGCAGTACCAGGACCTGCTCGATCTGGCCCGCGAAGCCCCCACCCGCCTGATCCTCGATCCTGACGAGAAGGCCTGCTGGCAATGCGACGAGGCCCGGGCCCTCATCGGCCTCGGCCAGATCGAAGCCGCCCGCGCCATCCTCGCCGGCGTCCAGAAAACCTGGTCCACCACCCCCGTCGCCTCCAAGGTCGCCGACCAGCTGTTGGCCGGCCTGCCCAAGGAATGAGAGGAGAGGAACCCATGCCGTCACGCCGCCGAGCCCCCGCCCGCCGGTTCCTGGTCGCCCTGTTCAGCCTATGGCTGGCCTTCGAGCCGATGGCCATCCAGGTCGCCCAGGCCTGGCCGTGGTCCGAGCCGCCATCCTCTTTCTCCTTTCCGAAGCAGGTGACCATCCAGGCGTCCAGCCAGGACGACAACCTCGAGGCCTTTGTCGCCTCGCTCGAAAAGCCCAACGACTACCTCGCCAGGATGCTCAAAGCCCTCGGCAGGAACCGGTCCGAAATCGAGGACCGGTTCCTGGCCAACCTTCCCGTGCTGGTCGGGTCGATCTACGAGTCGATCGACGAACAGGGCGATGGCTACGACGTCCCCACCATGTATGGCACCATCTACAAGGTGGTGGACGGCTACATGGAGACCGTCGACAAGCTCAAGGTCTCTCTCGAGGACGGCGGCCGCGCCCTCCTGCTTGGCTGGCAGATGGTCAAGGGAAACCTCGCCCACCGCTCGTTCCAGGCCATCAACCACCTGTGGGAATCCTGCGAGAGCCTGAAGGACATCCTGCGCGGCTTCCAGAAGCTGGAAGAGGTCACCCTGAAGGACGGCTCGGTCGCCCTGCAGGTCTACAAGGCCGGCGAGGCCGGAACCGAAGCCCTCGACATGGCCTCCCGCGCGCAGGCCGCGGCCGGCGTCGGGGTCAACGTCCTGGGGGCCGTTCTCTCCGTCTACAAGGCCGTCTCCCACGAGGATTGGACCCTGGTGACCGGCCCGGGCGCCCGGCTGTCCTACCCCCTGGTGAAGGACGTGTTCGGCGCGGCTCTGGCCATCGTCGGCCTGATCGCCATGTTCACCCCGTGGGGCTGGGTGGTGGCCATCGTGACGCTGGTGGTCACCATCGTGACCACCGCTGTCGATGTGGTGGCCGAGGCGCAGAAGGGCTACATGCGCGCCTACCGCGACTCCTTCGAGTTCCTGCGCACTGTCGACAAGCGGTTCCAGGAACAGTCGATGAACCTGGCTTCCTACTACAACATCCTGCACGCCAACGGGAAGGAAGGCCGGGAGCCTCACGGCGGCCAGCTCGTCGGCATCGACAAGATGGCCTACGAATACTACGTCGATGCCTGGAAAAACCGCCCCACCCTGAGCAAGCACGCCGAAAAGCAGATGGAGGGCATCTCCTGCCGGATGATGCAGCAGGCAAAGTTGTACAACTACTACACCGACCGCAGTCCCCAGCACAAGATGAGCCTTCCCTACAACTACCAGAACGACTCCGAGAAGTGGGTGAAGATGTGGGACACCAAATCCGAGGAGATGGGGTGCTGGTGGTGGGGCCAGGACAGTACCGCGACCGAGGAGGAGAACCTCGAGGACTTCTTCGACGAGAACGGGCTGTCCCGCATCAAGGCGGGGGCGCAGGAGTATCACGCCCGCTGGTGCCTGTTCAACCCCGACTTCTTCCTCATCCATCTCTATGACCAGACGATCACCAAATACGCGGGCGGTGCTCTCGCCGGGCCCGAGGAATACAACGCCCTGCTCAAACAGCATCCCGTGTTCGGCCTCGTCGCCCTGCGCCTGCAGATGGCCCCGTTCAATTACTTCCCCCTGCTGTGGTTCCTGATGCATTGGGTCCCCGACACCGAGGCCCGGAACCTCGCCGGTTTCGAGGCCCTGGTCGAGGAGAGCTTCCGGGTCGACCTGGCCCTGGTCGCCATGAAGGAGGCTTCCTACCTGGCCAAGTATCTCGAGGCCCTGAACAACGAGGCGTCCAGCCGGCTGAGCGATGCCGAATCGTTCGTGAAACGCTCGAACCGCGACTATTCACTGATGGACAAGGATGTCGATGCCCTGACCGCCGTGTTGCAAGGGTTTCGTGACCACCCTGACGACAAGATCACCGACGACTGGGGCTACATCACGCGCAGTCCCCACTGGACCTGGAAGGATGACTGGGGCGAGCGCACCTATGGCAACTTCGTGCGCCACTACGCCGACACCATCCGCCGCAAGCTCGCCCTCTACCCCATCGGGGTCCTCCAGTCGGCCGCTGGCTTCGTGCTGATGCGGGTCAACCTCAAACGCTACATCGACATGAAGAAGTTCTTCGAGCTGATGGTCCAGAAATACAAAACCTGCCTGGACGCCATCGGGAACGGCACCTGGGTGAAGACGCCCGAGATGAAGGCCTTCCTGATCGACGGCAAGACCCCGATCAAGGACTTCAGCGGCGCCGACTGGGGCTGGGCGTTCAACAACTTCCGGCCGCTCGACACCTTCAAGAAGAGTTTTGCCGCCGCCGAAGCCAGCTGGAAGTCGCTCGTCGCCACCCTCGACGACCACACCAAACTTGACGCCAACACCTGGCAGCTCGACCGCCGGCTCGGCCTGATGCGGCGCCTGCGCGACCTGATCATTCTGTGCAAGGAGGCGGCCCCGGGCGAGATCGACCTGCTGTACGACGAGAACGACACCAGCATCTTCCTCGACCCCAAGGGAACCTACGAGTTTCCGGTCTCCGCCAGCGGGCTGATGTACAACTACCCGTGCGATCTGACCCCCATCGAGATCGACATCCAGGACCTCTATCCGGCCAATCCCGGTCACTGAGCTCTGGGGAAGGGCGCATGGGGAATCCAGGGAACCAGCGGGGGATGACGGCCGGCCGCTCTTGGCGGGAACCGTCATGACCCGTCGGCTGTCCGCCTGGCGGGCATCGGGGC
>CAZKPI010000492.1:0-4342 GCA_964554555.1 uncultured bacterium | reverse complement strand
CCAGGCGCCCATCGTGCGCTGGTTGTTGCTCTTGGCCGAGAAGACCGCCAGGGTTTCCGGCTTCACCGCCGGTTCCTGCTTCAGGCGCTGAACGATCGCCCGGTAGTTGAACCCGTTGATCGGAGTGGTATCGGCACTGCCGACCATGAAGGCGAACGAATCGCGCAGTTGGTACAGCACCTCGATCGAGGCGGGCAGGCAGGCGTCGAACCCGACCACGTCGAGGGGACGGCCGTTGTTGAGCCGCTCGGCGAAGGCGCGCAGGACGGCCTCCATCTCGAACACGGTCAGGCAGTCCTTGTCGGTGTCGTCGTAGGCGACGAACCGGCCGGGATCGAACTCGACCGCGCCGGGTTGTGCCGAGCTGGTGCCGCCCACGCCGCGCCAGGAGAAGACCCCACTGCCATGGCTGTTGACGACCAGGTAGTACCGGCGGGCGGGATGCTTTTGGGCGGCCCATTTCAGGGCTTCCCACAACACCATTGGCGAGCCCATGTTGACCTCGCCCAGCTTCTCCTCGCGCACGAACTCTGAACCCTGCAATACCCACCGACTGCCGCCGCTGTATTTCAGGTCATTGTTGCCGCCGCCGAACAGGCCGCTGAGGAAGCCGCCGAATCGCGCGCCCGGCCGTCCGTCGATCTGCAGAAGGATCTCGGTGCCGGCCCCGGCGCCGATGCGGGCCATCTCGGCCAGGTTGCGCAGGTTGGCGTCCTCGATGGCCGACTCGTCGTCATCATTCACCATGTAGACGAGAACCGTCCATTCGTTGAGGGCGAACCCGGGAAGGGGGGCCAGCAGGGCCAGGGCCAGCAACAGCAGGGGAAGCAGGCGACGGGTCATCGGAACACCTCCAGAAGTGGTCTTCAGGGTGCGGGACGCTCGGCGGCAAGGCCGGACCATCGCGGAACCGCTGGTTGAAACTGGGTTGAGGGCCCCTTTGCCGCGCGCCAAACAGGATGGTCGCGCCGCCTCCCGGGGCCGGGTCAGGGGGGGAAGGCGGACTTCTTCCCGGGGAGCCGCTTGGCGGTGTTTGGAACGGGGGTTCGCCCCGCCCTCCGGGCCGACAGCGGGGAAGCCCTGGCGGCCTCGAGTTGGTCGGATCATGGCCGGCCCGCCTGCCGGCGCCTGGCGACCAGGTCGTCGATCTGCTCCTGCAGACGCTGTTCCTGGCGGCGGCGGCCGGCCTCCAGCGAGGCGAAGAGCCGGGCGGGGACCACCCCCCGCAGGGGGTCGAGGCTGGTGAACACGCCGACCTCGGCGCGCCGGGCGACGACTGCCGCGGCCAGTTTGGCCGCCCGGACCCGCACCTGATCGGGGGGCGCGGCGGGCAGGAAGGCCTCGAGGTGCCAGGCCAGCCGCTCGGGGTCGGTGTCGTTCAGATCGAGAGAGAACCCGTTGCGGGCGGCGACCACGAAAGGCTCGGGCGCGGCCTCCCAGATGGGGGCCCCGGCCTCGATGCGGCGGCGCTGTTCGTCCTTCCAGGCCTGCCAGGCGGCGCGGGCCCGGGCAAACTCGTCGCGCCCCAGCTTCCCCTGCACGAAGGCCTTCCGCGACAGGTAATACTGCTCATATTGCCGGGCGGCTTCGGGGGAACGGATCGTGTAGCAGGTATACTCGACCAGGATGCGGCGGATGGTCTCGGCCTGCGCCGGCGCCTCGGCCAACAGCGCGTTGACCAGCGCGAAGAAGGTGAGCGGGGCCTGGCGCGCCATCGCCCGGAACAGGACGGGGAAATGGTCCTCGCCGCGGCCGGGCCAGTTGGCATGGTTGACCAGCGTCTCCAGCAGGGCGGCGATCACCCCCTCGGTGGCGTGGTCGGCGGCCCCGGTCTTCAACTGCCCGTCCTTGACCTGGCCGTTCGCGGTGAAAATGAACCGGTTCCGACCCGCCAGCGTCACCCGATGCTTCGCCATGGTGCGCGCGAAAGCCTGCACCGCCGGCCGCACGCCAGGCCCCGGGGCCGGGTAGAACTCGCGCGGAAACCGCCGGGCCAGGACCAGCTCCCCGGCCTCGGCGAACCCCTCGCGGAACGCCAGGTGCGGGTCGGTCTCGACTGGAGAGTCGTGCGGCCCGCCCAGGGAAGTGCCGATGACCGAGAAGGCCAGGAACCGTTCGCGGTAGAGGTCGGCCATCAGCCCGTGGCAGGCCTCATGGCAGACCATCGGCACCAGGAGCCCGGCGTCTGTCATCTCTTCGACCGTCACCAGCGTGCCGTCGGGCAGGCGCAGGTCTTCGAGCACCAGCAGTTGCGAGGCCTCCTGCCGGCCGCCGCGCGGGTCTTCGACCAAAATGGGAACCAGGGAGACCATGCCCGGCCCCTGCCGGCCGGCTCCCGCCGGCTTCACCCAGACGGGAATGGGGCCGTCGGCGCCGATCCATTTCTGGCAGGGAGGCGGAGCGAGGCGGCGGGCCTCCTCCCACCAGGTGAGCACCTGGCGGCAGGCGGGGCTGGCGCCCAGGGCGCGCGCCACCGCGTCGGCCCGGGGATCCTGGCCCGGCTCCAGCCGCCGGAAGGGGAGGGCCTTTCCCCCCCGCACCCCGGCCGGCTGGATGTCGGCGAGGTTGGCGACCGGCTTGACGGGGGCGACGAACACGAACGCCCCTCCGCCGATGACGGGCCCCCCCAGGGCGGCCAGCCATGCCAGCACGAGGACGAAGAGGCGACGGGTGATCCTGGCCATGACATCCCCCTCGGAACTCAGCTTCTCTTCAGGGTACAAGGGTCCCGGAGGAAAGTCAAAGGGGGGGAGGGGCCGGGACGCCCCCCCCTGCAGGGCGGGGCGCGGACCGCGCTGATCGGCCTACCGATGGCGGCGCAGTTCCTCGACGTCCCGCTCGGCTGGCAGGGCCCGGAAGCCGGGGAACAGGGGCGGTTCGGGGTCGGTCTGGATCCTCCGTTCCAGGGCCTGGAAGGAGGCCAGCCCGGCTTCCAGGTTTCCCCCCCCGCTGGCGATTTCGTCCCGGGGAAGGAATACCGCGGCATTGGCGTCCTGGAAAACCCTGATCCAGGGGCTCTGCGGATCACGGTTCATGGCGGTCACCACGGGAGTGTCCGTCTCCATGACGATGATCCGGGCGCCGTACTTTGCCGGAATGTCGTAGCGGGGGCCGCTGGCGGTTTCGTGTCGGAACGTCAGGAAGTCGGTGAAGACTTCGGTGGGGTAGACCGTGTCATACCGTCCGTCCATACTGACCTGGGAGACATCGGTCCGGTGCCAGATCAGGATTTCCCCGATGGCGAAATCGCAGAACAGGTTCCCGCGGAGGTCGGCCTCCTGGACGAAGCGGACCGCCCCGGCCGGAGCCTTGGGGTGGAACCGGATGACCGGCCGGGGATCCTGCAGGACGCGGCCGATGGGGAAGGCGAACAGGCGGACCATGCCCAGCACGAGAATCCCTCCGGCGAGGGCCCAGAGCTTCCTGGGCGGCGCCGGCCGGTCGGGGGCGGCCGTCAGCCGCGCCTGCAGGAGAGCCAGGCCATCGGCCAGGGCGGCCGCGAAGACCGGGGCGGTCATGACGATCCCCAGGGGGATGTGGCGATAGCTCAGGACGGGCAGGACGATCCCGGCTCCGGTGACCAGCACATCGTAAGAGGTCCGGTGCCGGCGGCTGAGGACGGAAAGGGTGACCAGGGCCGCGGCCCAGGCCGCGAACAGCACCGTCTGATCATCGACCACCCATTGCCCGAGCCTGCCCCATTCGGGAACGCAGAACACCGTAAAGGGGTTGCCAAGAGCCCGCCGGACCGTTCCCCACAGATGCCAGCCGATGGGATTGACGAGGGTGGCGGCCATCGACAGGAGGAGAATCCAGCCGAGGCGGCGGCGGATCGTGCCTTCGGTGGCGGCCGGGTCATCGGTTCCCCGCCATCGCCGGATCCAGGCGGCGGCCAGGAAAAGGACGATCAGCCCAAGCCCGGCGACGAAGCCGCCGTGAGCATTCGCCCACAGGACCATCAGGGGAGGCAGTAGCCACAGCCGCGCAGGGTTCCTGCCGCGGGTGACCCCGCTCAGGACCCAGACGGCCGCCGCCTCGAACAGGTAGGTCAGCAGTTGCGGTCGAAGGTGGAGAAACCGGGCGATGGGCAGGGCCGCGAACAGGACGGTGAAAGATGTCACGGCTGTCTCCCAGCCCGCGGCAAGGGATGCCCCCATCGCTTCCCGGGCGGCGCGCCACAGGAGAAGAAAGACCGCCAGTCCGATCAGGGTCTTGGCCAGGATGAGCCCCGGGGGCCCCCCCAGCTCGAAGATCTTCCAGAACAGACCTTCGAACAGGGCCTCGTGGCCGTGCCATGGCAGACCATAGGCCGTCGATGAATAAGGGTCCCGGGTCAGGACCC
>CAZKPI010000491.1:0-4353 GCA_964554555.1 uncultured bacterium | reverse complement strand
CACGGGTTCTTCGTGATCGGCCCCGACCGCGTGGCCATCCTGAAGCGGAACGACCGGCTGCTGCTGCTGCGCAGCGGTCACGGACTGCCGGGCAGTCCCTTCGTGCTGCGGGCGATCGAATCCGACCGGGTGGTCATCACCGACACCGAGAATGCCGACCGTGAGTTCGAGGTGACCCTGACCCCCGAGGAATCCAGGGTACAAACCGCGCAAGTCCCCCAGGCCAGATTCTCCCGTCCGGCCGATCCCCCCCCCCCCCGCCCGTGATTACATCGATCTGGACAATGACCCCGGAGGCATGTCGAAGGCCGAGAAGGCGGCCAGGGCCTACTACAAGTCCATCGGAGCAGATGGGACCTCTCCGCAACAGAAGGCGCCGTGATGGACTACGATACCCTGAAGAAACTGTTCAAGGACCGTGACAAGATGGTCCGGCTGTTCTGCCTGAAGACCGCCCTGCGCGACAACGTCCCCGGTCTCGAGGAGTTCCTCAAGGAGGGCCTGCGCGACGAGCGGCCCGAGGTGGTGGCCGCCGCGCTCAAGGGGGCCCGCCGGGTGGAGGACCCCGAGATCAACGGCATGGTCCAGACCTACCTCGAGTCGCCCAACCTGCTGCTGCGCACCGAAGCGCTGTTCGCCCTGGAAGGGAAACGGTCCCCCCAGGTGCGGGCCGCCCTGGGCGAGTTCCTGAAACGGGAGGAGGATGCCAACCTCCTGGCGTCGGCCATCCGGATCATCGGCACCTACCGCCTGCCCGAGTATGTGCCGATGCTGAAGGCCTTCCTCACCTACGAGGATGAACGGGTGCGGGCCAACGCCGTCGAAGCTCTCGGGGACATCGATCACCCCGAGGTGCCCGACGTCCTCAAGGCGCTGGTCGCCGACCGCAACAACCGCGTGCGGGCCAATGCCATCAAGGCCCTCTGGAACAAGGGCATCCGGTTCGGGCTGAACACCCTGCCCGACGAACTGCGTTCCCCCAACCCGCGGAAACGGGCTTCCGTGGCTTACATCCTGGGCATCATCAAGGAGGAGCGGTCGCTCGACCTGCTCCTCGGCCTGCTCGGCGACATCTCCCCCACCGTCCGCAACCGGGCGGTCCTCAGCCTCGGGCGGGTGGGGTCGACCCGGGCCATCAGCCATCTCCTGGCGGCCTACGCCAAGGAGGAGGAGCCGGGCATCCGCGACAACCTGCTGAACGCCTGCATCAACATCAACGCCGACCTGGCCGTGTCGCGGCTGATCGAGAAGTTCGCCGGGGAGGAGGATCCCCGGGTGCGGGCCAATCTGATCCGGAGCATCGGGGCGACCCGGCATCCCAAGACGCTGGTGGTGGTCTCCCGCGCCCTGCGGGACAACGACAGCCGGGTGCGGGCCAACGCCGTCGAGGCGGTGGCCATGCACGGCGATCCGTCGCTGGCCGAACTGCTGTATCCCCTGCTGAACGATTCCCACAACCGGGTCCGGAGCAATGCCGCCGCCGCCCTGTGGAAGCTGGGAGGCATGGGGGCCATCATCACGCTCAAGCAGATGCTTCGCTCCTCGCACAAGCAGATGCGGGCTTCCGCCGCCTGGGCGCTGGGCGAGATCGGGGCGGTCCAGTTCTCCGACCTGCTCCAGGATCTCAGCAACGACAGCGATCCCGACGTGCGCAAGTGCGCCCTGAAGGCACTGGCCAAAGTCGCCAAAATAGCTTAAACTGAAAGCCGTCATTTCATCGGAGGGTCGCGGATGAACGGCTTGCGCCAGGCGTTGTTGTGGAGTTGCACGTGCCTGTTCCTGTTGGGCTGTCCCCTGATGGGCCTTTCCCAGGAGGACGCCAAGGAACTGAACCGGAGGGGTGCCCTGGCCATCCGGAGCGGCAATTACAACGAGGCGAAAGAGCTTCTGGGCAAGGCCATGAAGCTCGAGCCGGGCTGGGCCGAGCCGTATTACAATGCCGCCCAACTGCTCCGCCTGGTGAACAAGCGCGAGGATATGAAGCGCGCCCTGAAGAAGGCCTGGGAGCTCGAGCCGACCAACGGCACCTACCGTGACGAGTATGCCCGCACGCTGAAGGAAGACCTCCGCCTCGCCGAGGAGAAGAAGGACGAGGCCGGGGCCAAGTCCCTGCGCGAGGCCATCCTCAAGGTCAACCCCGAGGAACTCGAGGTCGGCGTGGTCATCCTGCGCGAGCATTTCGCGGCCAAGCGCAGTGAGGAAGTGCGGCGGCTCGGCCTCGAGCTGATCGACAAGAACAAAAAGGAACTGCCCAGCTACCGTTCGGGCCCGCTCGGGGAGATCTTCCTGATGCTGGCCAAGACCGAGTTTGGGGCCAACAATCTGGTCAAGGCCCGGGAATACGCCGACAAGGCCACCCGCTATCCCATCGAGGCCCCGGAACGGGCCAAGGAACTGCTGGCCGAGGTGAAGAAAGCCCAGCGCGACGGGGCTCTCGGGCACCTGAAACTGGGCAAGGCCGCCCTGGGCCGCGGCGAGATCGAGGGGGCGATGGAGGAGTTCAACGCGGGTCTGGCTCTCGATCCGGACAACGAGGAGATCAAGACCGCTCTCGAATCGATCGAGACCTCCAAGCAGGCGAAAGCCCTGGCGGCCATGGCGATGAAGCAGGTGGCGGCCGAGAAGTGGCTGGAGGCCCGCGATCTGCTGGAGCAGGTGGTCGCCCTCGATCCGAAGAACACCGAGGCGAAGAAGCACCTGGCCAAGGCTGTCCAGATCGAGGAAGACCTGATGAAAAAGCTCGGCCGGGCCGAACGGATGCCGCGGTCGAGCCCCGAGCGGGCCGCCCTGACGGAACAGCTGATGAGCATCGGCCGGCGGTTCCGCGAGGCGGGCAACCTCAAGGATGCCCGCACCGCCTACGACCGGGCCCTGGCCATCATTGCCCTCGACGCCAATCTCGAAAAATACCGGCCCGACATCGAGGCCGACCTGGCCAAAATCTCCTCGGTCGACCAGAACCGCGAACTCTGGGACAAGGGCCGCGAACAGTACAAGAGCGCGGAATATGAAGAGGCTATCAAGACGCTGGAACAGCTTCCCCCCGACTACGCCGTCGACCTGCTGAGCTACCTCGCCTTCTGCCACTGGAAGCTGGGCAACAACGACAAGGCCAAGGAACTGGCCAACGTCCAGCTGGCCAAACAGCCCGAGAACAACCGGGCCAAGTTCATCCTCGGCAACCTCTACTACGACGCGGGCGACACCGCCGCCGCCTACAAGATCCTGCAGGAGATCAAGGCCGCCGATCCCGACTACCCGGGCATTGACGACATCCTGTACAAGGCCGGCACCTTCAAGTGGGGCCCGGTGGTCATCCCCCTGATCATCGTTCTGCTCCTGCTGTGGATCGGCTATGTGATCTACAACAACCTCCCCGAATACAACAAGAACGCCGCCATCAAGCGGGCCCGCAACTTCCTCCAGAAGGGCATGTACAAGGAGTGCATCAACGAGCTGAACATGGTGCGGCGCCTGCCCATTCTGACTCCCTACGACGGCATGGTGATCTCCCGCATCATGGCCCAGGCCTACCTCAAGACCGCGGTCTACGACCGGGCCATCGGCGAGTGCAAGCATCTGCTGAGCGGCAACCCGCAGGACGAGGAGGCCCACAAATGGCTGGGCTTCGCCTACCTCGGCCGCCGCATGCTGAGCCCCGAAAGCCTCCCCGAACTGCTGAACCTGTACAAGAGCGAACCGAAGAACCTCGCCCTGGTCCAACTGCTCGGCCAGCACTACACCTCCCAGAAGGTCCTCAGCGCGGAAGGGGTGCAGGTTCTTGAAAAATGGCTGGAACTGGAGCCCGACAGCCCCGAGGTCCTCAAGCCCCTCGGCAAGTTCTACCTGCAAAAAGGGCGGTCCGACGAGTTTGCCATGAAGGTCTTCCAGCGGATGATGACCGCCTCCAACACCGACCCCGAGTTCTATCTCGGGGTGGCCAAACTGCACCTGAAGATGGGCCAGTTCGAGGAATGTCTGAAGCTCTGCGAGCAGGTTTTGTCGATGGATGTGAACAACGAGCTGGTTCACACCGTCCTGCGCGAGACCTACCAGAAGATGGACAAACTGCCCGAGCTGGTCGAGGTCTACCGCGCCTTCCTCGCCGAGAACCCCTACAATGTCGCCTTCCAGAAGGGCCTGACCGAGGCCATGAAGACCATGCAGAGGCTCGGCAAGACCGCCTCCCTGGGCGGGGGTTCCGCCCCGCCCGCCGAGAATCCCCAGGAGGCCGGGGGAGCCGATCAGGCCGCCGGGCCTCCCCCCGAAGGCGCCGTCGTCTGCCCCCACTGCCAGAAGCCGAACACTGCCGCTGACTACTACTGCCAGCACTGTGGGAAAAGCATTGCCTGA
>CAZKPI010000490.1:0-4358 GCA_964554555.1 uncultured bacterium | reverse complement strand
CGGAATGGAGGTCCATCGTCAGCACCAGGTTCGCCCCCGCGGTGGCCAGCAGGTCGGCCAGGAGACGGCCGGTGATCGAAATGCGCGGGGCGTCCTTCTTGTCGGAGCGGGCATACGAGAAGTAGGGGATGACGGCCGTGATGCGCTTGGCCGAGGCGCTTCGCAGGGCGTCGAGGATGATGAACAGCTCCAGGATGTGGTCGCTGACCGGCTCGGTGAACGACTGCACCACGAACACGTCCCGTTCCCGCACGTTCTCCTGCACCTGGATCGACAGGTTGTCGTTGGAAAACCGGCTGATGTCGAGCCGGCCGGCCATGATGCCGAGGGAGCGGCAGATCTCTTCGGCAAACGTCGGGTGCGAGGATCCGGCGAAGATCTTCAGGGTGTCGATCATGCTGGCGGTTTCCTTCCCGTGGATTCAGGCATATTATTGGGGGACGGCCGGGAATTGTCAAACCGGCGGGAGGTGCGGACCATGGAACCCTGTCGCGTGCTCGAGGCCCCGTGGGAAACCCATGCCGGGCCGATCAAGGCTATCCGGTTCAAGGTTTTCGTCGAGGAACAGCACGTTCCCCCCGACCTCGAACTCGACGGCCGCGACCCCGCCTGCCGCCATGTTCTCGCCGAGGTGCCGGGCCGCGGGTTCGTCGGCACCGGCCGCCTCCTTCCCGACGGCCGCATCGGCCGCCTCGCGGTGCTGGCTGACTGCCGCGGGGCCGGCATCGGCCGCGCCATGATGGAGCGCCTGCTGTCTCTGGCCCGTGCCGCCGGCTTTCCCGAGGTGATCCTGCACGCCCAGGAACAGGTGGTCGGGTTCTACGCCGGTCTCGGCTTCCGGGCCGAAGGGGAACGGTTTTTTGAAGCCGGCATTCCCCATCGTCTCATGCGTCTCCCCCTCATTGCCAACCCCGGAACCAATGGGTATCATGGTACCATGACGAAAAGAGGATCAGCCATCATCCTCCTGCTGTTCGGGATCGTCATCATCGGTTTCCTCGCCGCCATGGTCGGCCGGCAGGGCGTCACCACCACCGGCACCGACCCGCGCACCGCCATCGACCGCGGGTGGGAGGCGAGGTGCCTGGCGACGAAAGCCACCATCTCCCAGGCCCTGCAGGTGTATGCCATTCAGAACGAGCCGATGAAAACCCTCGACCTGAACCGGCTGATCCCCGGTGGTATTTCCTCCCCCCAGGGATGCCCCTGCTCCTACACCCTCGATCTTTCCGGGAACGTCGTCTGCCGCACCCACCATTGACCCCCGCTCAGGAATCATGCAAGTCGAATCCGTCTTCCACCTCCTGATCGCCCTGGCCTTCGCCTACGGCTTCCTGCGGATGTTTTCCGCCAAGGCCCGGGGCATCGCCCCCGAACGGATCGCCTCTTTCGGGGAGCGGGAGGAAGCCTCCCCGCCGGCAGGGCCCTGGCCCGCGGATGGACCACCGTCGGCGACCGAAGATCCCGATGTCCCCCGCTTTCCCCTGCCCCGGTCGAACGCCCGCCTGGCTCTGACCTTCGCGATCATCGGCGTCTTCGGGCTGTGCCTCCTCCAGGGGTTCTCCCTCGACCAATGGGTGAAAGAGCGCCTGGGGCCCCCCGCCGCCCCCGTCATCGACCCCGGCCTTCGCGGCCCGGATTGGGCGGTGGTCGACGGCATCCGCTGGTTCCGCTTCCTCGGCACCGATTCGGCCGGCGTCGGCTACGACGGCTGGGTCTCCGAACTGGCTTTCCAGACGGCTCCGCCTGAGCCGTCGGGCGAGGGCGACCTGCTCCAGAAAGTCGGCCTGCCCTCGGTCAAGGAACGCGTGGAAGCCGCCCGCCGCCTGCGCGAGGTCGGCAAAGCCCTCCAGCAGACCCTGAGTCAGCCCTGACCGGTCAGGCCGCCGCCCACAGCCGCCGCAGAAGGTCGCGCGAGACCAGCACGTATTCCCGTACCGGCGTGAAGATCTCCAGCGTGACGGTGCCGCGGTAGAACCCTTTCAGCTCTTTCAGAAGCGGTTCCCACTCGACGCGCCCGGTTCCCATCGGCAGGTGCTGGTCCTTGGTGCCGTCGTTGTCGTGCAGGTGCACGTGGCCCAGGCGGTCGCGGAAGACCCGCGCGAAGTGCGCGGGGGAACGGTGGTTCAGGTTGAAATGCCCGATGTCGAGATGAAAGGCCATTTCCGGATGTCGGGCGAACAGCCGGCCCAGGTTCTCCTCGCTCTCATGACCATGGCCCACCGGCTCGAACAGGAGCGTGATGCCCCGCTCGCGGGCGGCCGGGATCAGCCGCGCCAGGCTCTCGCTCTGCCAGTCGATGCCCTCCTCGGCGGTGAACAGCCCGGGCGGCCAGTTGGCGTGGATCGTGACCCGCTCCACCCCGATCGCCGCGAAGGTGTCGGCATACCGCACCGCCTCCTCGACGGCCGCCTCCCGCAGTCGCCGCAGGGGCGAACCGATCGGCAGATACCAGGCCAGGTGGCCGATCACGCCCAGCCCGAAGCGGTCGAGGGCGGCCCGTACCGCCGGCACATCGACCCGCTCGGCGGCTCCCAGATCCGGCTCCAAAAACAGATCGACGAACTCGAACCCGTTCTGGCCGATCCAGGTGATCTCCTCCACCAGATCGTGCCGGGGGTGCGTCGGATACCCGATCTTCATCGCCTCAGCGCTCGTCGATGACCGTCTTGATCTTGCCGGTGCGGGGGTGGCGGGGAATCTGCCCCGGCTTCATCCAGTCGATCCCGATCCGCAGCCATTTCGAATCGAGAGCCTCGGCGATCTTGTAACTGCCTTCCCGCAGGGCGGCCAGGACCTGCTCCCGGGGCAGGGGCACCTCGGCTTCAAGCCGCAGGACCAGCAGGTCGTGGCGGTCCTCGAGCCGCGCCACCACCTGGAAGTTCGGACTGACGCCGGGCAGTCGGGCCACCCCCGCCGCCACGTCGGGCGGCAGGAGGTTGATGCCGCCGATGACCAGAAGGTCATCGCATCGCCCCAGCAACTCGAAGGTGCGGCCCCGGAATCCGCACGGGCACTCGGCCTGACTGACCCACCGGCCCAGGTCGCCGGTGCGGTAGCGGACCACCGGCATCAGCACCCGGTCGAGGTTGGTGGCCACGATCTCGCCGATCGTGCCGGTCGAACAAGGCCGCTGGTCCTGCGGATGCAGGATCTCGACGAACTGGTAGTCCTCCAGCACGTGGTGGACGGCCCCAACCAGGTGCGGGCACTGGAAGCCGATCGGCCCGGTATCGACGCAGGCGTAGCCCGCCGACCGCACCCATTCCGCCCCCAGCGTCCGGCGCAGGAAATCGGCCGTCTGCGGCCGCATGTGCTCGCCCCCATACAAAATCTTGCGGATCCGGACGGGGGACTGCCGCGTCTGCACCTCCTCGGCCAGCTTGACGATGATCGAAGGCAGGCCGACGATCGCCGTGGCCTGGAAGATCTCCAGGTATTTGAGCATCTGCGGAAAGTCCGTCGCGCCGCCGATCGGCAGGTTCAGACACCCGATGTTCTCCAGCGCCCGGCCGGCGACGTTGAAGCTGGTCCACAGAAAGCCGGCGATGAACAGGTTCCCCACCACGTCGCCGGGCCCGATGCCGGCCGTGCGGTAGATGAAGCCCAACACGTCTGTGGCCGTGCGGTATTCGCGGTTCGAATACAGGGTGAACTTGGGGTCGCCCGTGGTGCCGCCCGAGGCGTAGACGTAGGCGTCCTGCATCGGCCCGGTCAGGATGTCGGTCGATCGGGGCGGGGAATGGGCGTAGAAGGTCTCCCGGTCGAGCAGGGGAAGGGAGGTGAAATCGAGGGCGTCGGGGGGGCGGCCGGCCAGCACCCGGGCGTAATAGGGCGACGGCCGGATCTCCCGCACCAGCCGGCGGAACCGCTCTTCCGGCAGATGCTCGCGGCTCACCCAGTCGACCAGCTGGCTGAGCAGGAATGCCCCCTCGTGCGGCGCTCCGTCACTGCCCTGGCTCATGCCGCCCCACTCGGTGAGGCGCTTCACCCCGAGTTCGAGCAGTCGCGGCTCCCATTCCCGCTGTCGCGCCGGCGAAGCCGCCAGGCCCACGGTCTGCAGCCAGGCCCCCAGCGGCCGGACCTGCTCCACCAGGGCGTCAAAGTCGGAAACCTGCTTGACGAACAGCGTCCGGTTCAGGCAGGAAACCTTGAACACCGGGTCATTCTCAAAGATCAACGAGTAGACGAACCGCTCCGGGCAGACCAGCCGGCCCGTGCCCTTCACCTCGGCCATGGCCGCCAGTTCCCGCACCCGCCGGATCTCTACTTTCTCGTCGAACGAGAGGGGCCCCAGCGGCAGGGTGCGGGCCAGCTCGTCCAACACCGGAACCAGCCGGTCCATCAACTGGTCGGCG
>CAZKPI010000489.1:2185-4369 GCA_964554555.1 uncultured bacterium | reverse complement strand
ATGTCCTCGAGCGCGCCGGCGCCAGGGTGGCCGCCGATTTCGCCGACGGGCACCGGCTGGCCGGGGCCGGCGCCGCCCCCGCCGACTCCCCCCCTGCCGATGCGTAGCCTCGTCGCCCTGCGCCTCGTGCTCCACGACCGCACCTCGACCGCCGGGGCCCTGCTGGGGGTTGTCGCCATCGTGTTCCTCGTCGGCCAGCAACTGTCGGTGTTCTTCGGCCTGCTGACCTTCATGTCCGTCCTGGTCGACCACAGCGGGGCCGACGCCTGGATCATGAGCCGGGAGGCGCGCAACATCGATGCCGGCAAGCTGATTTCCGCCCGCTACCTCGACCGGGTGATCGGCCTGCCCGAAGTCGAGTGGGTCGAGCCGGTTCTGATGGGCACCAACCTCTTCCGGACCCGGGACGGCTCGTTCGAGTCCGTTCGCCTCGTGGGAAGTCGCCGCCCGCGCTATGCCGGCGGCCCCTGGCAGTTCGCCGAGGGAAACCCGCAGGCCCTGCTCGACGAGGAGGCCATCACCGTCGACCGCCTCGATCTGCCCAAGCTGGCTCACCCTGCTGTGGACGACCGCACCGAGATCGGCGACCGCCGGGTCCGGATCCGGGCCATCACCAGGGGCGCCCGCGGCTTTCAGGGAACCCTCGTGTTCGCTTCCCTGGAAAAGGTGCGCGAGATCACCCGCACCCCGCCCGGCCAGGTCTCGGCCATCCTGGTCCGTTTCGCCCGGCACGCCGATCGCGCCGCCGCCCTGGCCAGACTGCGGGCGGCCCTGCCCTACGCCTCGGTCTATGGCACGGACGAACTGGCCGCGCTGACCCGGCGCTACTACATCACCAACACCGGCATCGGGGGCAGTTTCGGGTTTTCCACCGTCATCGCCGTGCTGATCGGGGTGGTGATCATCGCGCTGACCATGTACACGAGCGTCCTGGGCCGCGCCCGGGATTTCGCCGTGATGCGCGCCATCGGCGCCCGCCGGCGCGACATCGCGTTCGTGGTCTTCGCGGAAACCCTGATCATCACCGGCATGGGCTTGTTCCTGGGTTTCGTCATGCTGGCCGGACTGCTGAACGCCACGCTGGACTCCTCCATCCCCTCCCATCTGCCCCGCGCGGTGCCGGCGGCCCTGGCCGTCGGAACCCTGCTCGTCAGCCTCCTCGGTTCGCTGTTCGCCCTGCGCACCGCCCTGCAGGCCGATCCGGCCGCGGTCTTCCACTGAGAGGCGGAACGCATGGCCATCCTGCACGGCGAAATGATCGCCCGCGACTTTTCCGACGGGACCCGCCTGCGTCGGGTCCTGTTCCCCACCACGCTCACCCTCTACCCGGGCGAACTCACCGTCCTGTCCGGCCCTTCCGGCAGTGGCAAGACCACCCTGCTGTCCATTCTGGGCCTGGTCCTGCGGCCGACCGAAGGCCGTCTGCGCCTCGATGGCCGCGACATCACCGACCTGCCGGAGACGGATGCCGCCACCCTTCGCCTGCAATCCTTCGGTTTCGTCTTCCAGCAACCCATGTTGATCGAGGGGCTCAGCGTGCGGGAAAACATCCTGCTGGCGGTCGCCATCCAGGGTGATCGCCCGACCGCCGCCGCCCAGGCGAAAACGGAAACCCTGCTGACCGACCTCGGTTTGGCGGGGACCGCCCCCCTCCAGCCACAGCTCCTGTCGGGCGGCATGAAACAGCGGGTCTCGATCGCCCGCGCCCTGGTCAAGGATCCCGCCGTGCTCCTGTGCGACGAGCCGACCTCCGCACTCGACGCGGAGAGCGGGCAGGCGGTCATGCAGATCCTGAAACGGATCGCCCTCGAGGAACGACGGGTGGTCGCGGTCGTATCCCACGACGCCCGGGTTTTTCCCTACGCCGACCGTTTGATCAAGATCGAAAATGGCCGGATCGCCGCCGACACGCGGGAAAGGTACACGTCATGAAGCCGTCCGCCATCCTCCTGCTCCTGCTCGCCCTGGCCGCGGCCGCGGTCGGGATCGACTTCACCCTCACGACCCTGGCCAGGGCCTCCGCCCCTCCGGCCCCCTCCCTCACCCCTGCGCTCGCCACGGCGCCGGCCCGCCTGTATGGCCGGATCGAACCCCGCCATCGCGAGGTGTGGCTGGGTCCCCTCGATGCCGGACGGGTGACGGGTCTGCTGGTTCAGGAAGGCCAGACAGTCTCCACCGGCCAGC
>CAZKPI010000489.1:1922-2175 GCA_964554555.1 uncultured bacterium | reverse complement strand
GTGATCGCGCTGCTCGCCGCGGCGGTCTACCTGATCTACGCCAACTGGGGGCCGCTCAACGCCGAGCTCGAGGCCCGCCTCGCCCTTCTGCTCGATGAGCTCGGCCGGCGGGAAGCGCTCGCCCCCATCGGCAGTGAAGCGGGCCGGGTGTTCCTGCAGGTGCCGGTGCGCCGGGTGAAGGAGCGGGAGGCCCAGCTGGCCATCGCTCTCGATGAACTCAAACGCAAGGAACCGCTGTCGCGCGCCGGCGCGG
>CAZKPI010000489.1:0-1897 GCA_964554555.1 uncultured bacterium | reverse complement strand
GCCGCCCTGAAGGCCGACCAGATCCGGCGGCAGGTCGACACGGCCCGGGCCGAGGCCGAGCTCGACTTCCGCCAGAAGGGTCTGCAGGCCGAGCTGGTCAGGCGGCAGATCGAGGCGGCCAGGGCCGAGGTTGAGCTGAAGCGGGTCGAGCTGGCCCGCCGCACCCTGGTCTCCCCGATCGCCGGTCTCGTCTACCAGCTCGACGTCCGGCTCGGGGAATTCCTGACCCCCCAGGATCACCAGCGCATCGTGCTGGGCGACCCACAGCGGCAGGTTCGCCTGTACGTCGAGAGTTTCTGGCATGGGTCGGTTCGGGTCAGCGATCGCTTCACCGTGCGGGATGCCGAAACCCTCGAGGTGCTCGGCGAGGGCCGCGCCGTCAGCGTCTCCCCGTATGTCGGCGCCCGCGGGTTCCGCACCGAGGATTCCCTCGAGCGTCTCGACACCAAGTATGGGCAGGCCGTTCTCTCCCTCGATCCGGCCTCGGCGGCCCTGCCGCTCGGCAAGCTGGTGCTGTGCGAACGGGCCCCGTAAGGCCGGAGACCGGGCGACCAGGAGACCGCGGCACGCTTCCGGGAAGAGGAACCTCACGGTCAGCGGGGGGAACGCGCGTCTTCAGATCTTCACCCTCACCGGCCTCGACGATGGCGCGACAGGTGGTCTGATGAGCGGCCCTTCCTACAGCGGCTTGGCGGACGGAACCCCGTTGCGGCGCGGGTAGGCCTCGGGCGTCGGCCGGTGCTTGGCGATCAGCACGTAGCCGCGCTCGAAGGGCAGGGCCGGCGGGGCCAGCGTGTGGACGCTGATCTCGTCGCGGCGCACCCCCAGCACCTGCATCGCCTTCGCGGCCTCGGCCAGCTCGGTGTCGATTTTTGGTCCTTTGTACAAGAGCGCGTGGCCGCCTGGCCGCACCAGCGGCAGGCAGTATTCCAGGAGCACCCGCACCGAGGCGAGGGCGCGGCAGACCACCAGGTCGAACCCCTCGCGCACGCCCTTCTCGCGGCCGAGATCCTCGGCCCGCCCCAGGCGGGGCCGCAGGTTGGCCAGGCCCAGCCCCTCTTTCATCCGGGCCACGAAGTCGACCGCCTTCCCCTTGGCGTCGACCGCCCACACCTCGGCCTCCGGAAACCGGATGGCCAGAGGCACAGCCGGGAAGCCGCCGCCCGTGCCCAGGTCGGCGGCCCGGCGCAGTCCCCGCCAGCAGGGCAGATCGAAGGCCAGCGGCGCCAGGCTGTCGAGGATGTGCTTCTCGGCAATCTCCTCGGGCTCGCTGATCTTCGACACGCTCGGATACAGCGGGTCGGCGGTCATCAGCTCGCACAGCCGCTCGAGACGTTCCAACTGCCCGTCCGGCAGGGCGATGCCCAGCCGTTCGAGACGGATCGGCAGTCCCCCGAGAAACCGCATGGTCATCCCTCCCCGCGGCGCGCCCGGCGCACCGCCATCATGATCAGGGCCACGTCGGAGGCCCGTACTCCCGGCACCCGCGACAGCTCCCCCAGCGTGCGCGGAGCGGCCGCCTGCACCTTCAGCCGGGCCTCCATCGACAGGCCGGCCGGCAGGTCGGCCAGCACCGCGGGGGGAATCGGCTCGGCGGCCATCTCCCGCCGCAGTTCCATCTCCCGGGCTTCCTGGGCCAGGTAGCCTTCATACTTGATCCGCGCCTCGATCTCGAGCCGGGCCAGGGCATCGAGCTCCAGCGGCCGGGGCAGGAACCGCTCGACGTCGGCCAGCCCCACCCCAGGCCGTTTCAACACCTGCGCCAGCCGCACCTTTTCGCCCGGGGCGGGAAAAGCCGGAGCCCCGGAACCGGCCGCGACACCGACGGCCCCGGCCGGCAGACCGCCCGGGCTTTGGTCCGCCGGCACGGGGCACCCGCCCGCCTGGCCGGCGGAGG
>CAZKPI010000488.1:0-4373 GCA_964554555.1 uncultured bacterium | reverse complement strand
GGCCGGGGGCAAGCGGTTGGGAGGGGCTTGGCGACAGGAGGAAAGGCATGGGAAATCCCAGGCGGGTGGCGGGGGTGGTCGATCGGATCGAGGGGGACATCGTCGTGGTGGTCATCCGCGATCCTGACGACCCGGAGATGACGCGCGAGGTGTACGTGCCGCGGGCCAGGATCAAGCGGGTCGACCTGCAGGAGGGCGATCGGGTCACGGTCATCCTGGGCTGAGCGGCGGGGTGGTTCATTCCTCGATGACCGGGGTGGGGGTGTCCTCGGCCCCCTTCTCGAGCAGGAATGCCACCATCTCGCGGCGGCCGTCGAGGCGTGCCACGTGCAGGGGCGTCAGCTCGTAGTCCCCGCGGGCATTCAGGTTGGCGCCGCGCTCGAGGAGCAGGGCCGCCGTTTCGCGACTGCCGCAGGCGGCGGCCTGGTGGAGCGGGGTCATGCCGTCGTTGGCCCGGGCGTTGACCTGCGCCTTGTGGTCGAGGAGCACCCGGACCACCTCGGTCTGGCCGCGGTAGGCGGCGATGTGCAGGGGCGTTCCCCAGGTGGTGGTGCGGGCGTCGACCTCGGCGCCGCGGCTGAGCAGGAATGCCACCATCTCGGTCTTGCCTTCGCGGGATGCGTAATGCAGAGGTGTCTCGCCGATCTCGTTGCGGATGTGGATATCCATTCCTTTGTCCAGGAGGAGGGCGGCGACGTTCGGCTGGCCGAGGGCGGCGGCCAGGTGCAGGGCGGTGGCCCCCGAGGGCCCCCGGGCGTTCAGGTCGGCCCCCCGCTCGATGAGCAGTGCGGCGATTTCGGTGGAGTCGGGGAACACCGCCAGGTGGATGGGGGGGGCGGTCTCGGGGCCGTGGAGGTTGGGGTCGGCGCCTTTGTCCAGCAGGAGGCGGACCAGCCCGGCCTGGTTGTTGAGGATGGCGAGGTGGAGCGGCGGGGCGCCGTCCGCCATCTGGGCATTGGTGTTGGCGCCGGCGGCCAGGAGGTCTTCAATGAGGTCCTGGCGGTTGATGGCCACCGCGAGGTGGAGGGGGGTGGCTCCGGGCCATTCCCCGGCCGTGCACGGGAGATTGGGATCGGCCTTGCCGGCCAGCAGGGCAGTGACCGTCGCCCGGTGTCCCCAGCTGGTGGCGAGGTGGAGCGGGGTGAATCCTCCCGAGTTGCGGGCGTTGGGGTCGGCCCCCTGGGCGATCAGCCTGGTCACCCGCTGGGGCCGGCCGTCGCGGGCGGCTAGATACAGGGAATGGTAGGGGAGATACCACCGCCAGTACAGCAGAAGGACCGCGGCCAGGGCGCCCAGCCCATGGAGCAGAACGTCCTCGGGCATGAGCTGGGTCATGACCAGACAGCCGACGAAGCCGGTGAGGAAAACGAGGGCTTCCACCCGTTCCGGCCAGGTCTCTGGAAAATTGATCACGAGAGGCTCCCGTTGGGTGCCGGCCCCTGTGGTCGGGGGGGCGCGGAGGCTGGCCGCGGGGCGGAGAGCCCGCCGCCACGAGGGGATGGGGGCCGGCGCGCCGGGCCCGGCATGGGATGGCCGGTCACCCTTGGGCGGGGGACAGGACGACGACGTCCACCTTCCCGGCCAGTCCTTGGCGGAACCTGTCGGCATCACTCTTCTCGCCGACGACGGATCCGTAGTGCATGGGAATGGCGACGGCCGGCTTGATCTCGAGGGCGGCGGCGACCGCCTCGGCGGCGGTCATGACGTAGGTGCCGGAGACGGGCAGAAGGGCGATATCGGCTTTGATGGATTTCATCTCGGGAATGTGGTCGGTGTCGCCGGCGTGGTAGATGCGTTTTCCCTCGAAGGTGAGCAGGAAGCCGACCCAGTGATGGCTCTTGGGGTGGAAGGTCTTGTTGATGTTGTAGGCCGGCACGGCCTCGATGGCGATGCCGGCCGCGGTGAGCCGGTCGCCGGGCTTGACCGGCCGCTTGTCGCCCTGCAGTTTGGCGAGGGCGTCGGGGGGGCCGACCAGGATGGTGTGGGGGCCCTGGATCTTCGCCACGTCTTCGGGGGAGCAATGGTCGAAATGCTCGTGGGTGAAGCAGATGAGGTCGGCCGCGGGCCCCCCGGCAATCTGGAAGGGATCGAGGTAGACGGTGCGGGTCCCGGACAGGCGGAAGGAATCGTGGCCGAGCCAGGCGAGGTGGCGGTCGATGAAGGTCTTCATGGCTTCCCCTCAATTTTGGATGGGATCTCCTGGATCATGACCCTGCCATTATACTCCAGGCAGGGCGGGGGAGGGTATCACCCGCCCAGGGCAAACGCCAGCCTTGGGGAGCCGCGGTCAGAGCGGGAGGAGGTTGGCCCCTCCCGGCCGCCTCACCAGGGGCCCCAGGCCCCTGGACCCCGGTGATCGGCCAGCCGAACGCTCCGCGTTCGGCTGGGCGCCCGCCCGTTTTCGCCCTGCCGGGGGAGGCCTGGCGGCGTTTTGGTTTACATAATAAACAAAAAAAAGACAGCCAGGCGGGCGGCCGCCGGCTTAGTACAAAAATAGTATTTTATATTTGGTCCAAAATGAGAAAAATACTTTTTATATTTTGGTACATTTTTTGAGGCCAGACCCGGCCCGCCCCTGCCGGGGGGGGGCACCCGCGCGGGGGAGGGGAAAAGCCCCGCCGGCCTGGCCGCTTCGCGGCGGCCGGGCCCGGCCGCGCCGCCGGCCCCGGATCGGGGATCCTTCCAGCCGCGGGCGGTCCGGAACGGGCGGGGCAAGAAAAATTTTGCAACGCAAAATTTCTCTTGCTTTTTTCGGGCTGGTCTGGGATACTTGGTTTTGCAATACCGTTGGGCGTGCGCCCGGGAGGAACTCGTCGTGGAACACTCAACTATCGTCTGGATCGGCCTGTCAGCGTATATCGCGGTCACCCTGTGGCTGACCGTGCAGGGAATGCGGCGCACCAGCGACCTCGCCAGTTTCGCGGTCGGCAGCGGCCAGATCGGCCCCGTCTGGGTGGGCCTCTCCCTGACCGCCCAGATGACCAGCGTCGCCACCTTCGTGGTCAATCCGGGCCTGGTCTACCAGTACGGCCTGGCCGCCCTCATGGGCTACGGCGTCGCCGCCGGCGCCGGCATCATGCTGGGCCTGGTGGTCCTGTCCAACCGGTTCCGGCTCGTCGGCAGTCGGGTCAAGGCCCTTACCATCCCGCAGTGGATCGGCGCCCGGTATGATTCGCTCCCCCTCCGCGTCTTTTTTGCACTGCTTTCCCTCTCCCTGACCAGCTTCATCGTGCTGATCGCGGTGGCCCTTGCCCTCACCCTCGGGTCGCTCCTGCAGGTGCAGGGAACCGCGGCCTATTCCTGGCTGGTGGTCGCCGTCATGGCCTTCGTCTTCAGCTATACCCTGATCGGCGGGGCCAACACCTCCACCTACACCAACGCCATCCAGGCCAGCATCATGCTGGTGGTCGCCCTGATCCTGATCGGCAGTGGTCTGCCCCTCCTCTGGAAGGGTGAGGGTCTCCTGTCAGCCGTCGGCGCCATCGACCCCCAGCTCACCGGCCTCACCAACCCGGCCTCCCTGTATTTCCGCAACCTCTTCGAGGTCTTCTTCTGCAACTTC
This sequence comes from uncultured bacterium, assembly GCA_964554555.1. Taxonomy (GTDB): domain Bacteria; phylum Muiribacteriota; class Ozemobacteria; order Ozemobacterales; family Ozemobacteraceae; genus Ozemobacter. Next base: position 811 of record CAZKPI010000488.1, on the reverse strand, counting down.
CTGGTCGGCCTGGCCATCGTCTGCCAGCCCCACATCCTGGCCAAGTCCCTGATGCTGAAGGACGACCGGCAGGTGAAGGAATATCTCGCCACCGCCGTCATCGCGGGGATCATCTTCCTGACCGTCCTGGTGGTGGGCCTCTACGCCCGCGTCACCCTCACCCAGACCATTCCCATGGACCGGGTCATCCCCACCTACATCGCCGCCACCTTCTCCAGCCCCGTCCAGGTGCTGATCGCCATCGGCCTCCTGTGCGCCGGCATCTCCACCCTGGAAGGCCTCCTGCTGGCCCTGTCGGCCATCTTCTCGGCCGACCTGTTCCTCGCCCTCCGCACCCCGGTTCCCGGTGAGGATCCCCAGGCCGTGTCGCGCCGGGCTTTGAACTTCGGCCGCACCGCCCTGGTCCTGGCCGGCCTCGTCTGCGTCGGCCTGGCCTGGTACCAGCTGGCGAACCCCACCGGCGGCTCGGTGGCCATTTTCGCCCAGTACGGCGTCTACCTGCTGTTTACGGCCACCTTCCTGCCCATCTGCTGCGGCCTCTTCGTTCCCCAGGCCGGCCGCGGCCTCGTCATGGCCGGCATTGCCGCCTCGGTGGCCGGATATGCCGTTCCCGCCCTGGCCCGGGCCAGCGGCCTCGATCTCCCCTTCCTGGCCCTGGCCAACAACCCTGCCGTCCTGGCCACCTGCGGCATCCTGGCCGGCTGGACGGTCGTCGGTCTCGGCCTGCTGGTCCCCCAGCCGGAAGATGAGCTGGCGCCCGTTCCCGCCGCCGACTGAACCGCCACGGGGAGGGCCCCCCTCCCGCCCGCCC
>CAZKPI010000487.1:2967-4377 GCA_964554555.1 uncultured bacterium | reverse complement strand
CGCCGCCGCCCAGAAGGCGAACCCGCCCAGCGCGGGCGGGTCCTGCGGCCGCCGCAGGAGGCTGGCGAATCCGCCCAGGCCGATGCCGAGCAGGACGGTGGCCAGCACCAGGGCAAAGGAGTAGGTCGATCCCCCGAGCACGGGCGACAGCAGGCGGTACCAGACCATCTCCAGCAGGAAGAAGGTGGCGCCGGTCAGGAAGGCCGCCCCGCCCGTGAAGGTGCCGGAAACGGCGGGCCGGTCCCAGGTCAGGGCCCCGGGAGAAGCTTCGCGGCCCGGGGCGGAAGCTTGGGCTTCCTGGGGGTGGCCGGCTGGCACGCCACCCCGCCGCCGCCCAGGTTTTCCCGCAGGGAGGGCGGGGTCACCACCCGCCGGCGCCGTCCCCGGATCGCCGGCCGCCCCCGCGCCGCCGGCCTCGTTCCGCGTGGGCGCAGGCTCCCCTTCGGGGTCCTGCCTTCCCCACCCAAGGGCGGCCAGGGTCATGGCCAGCAGGGCGACCGCCGTGTTCAGGCCCACCGCCAGCCACAGCGTGTTCTGGCGGCCCCAGGCCTCGAACAGCAGGAAGGAAGGCAGAACCACGCCGGCGACCCCGCCCAGGGTGTTGGCGCCGTACAGGCATCCCAGGCCCCAGCGGCCGGTGTCGGCCTCGCCGGTGACCGCCCGGGCGGCGGCGGGAAAGGTGCCGCCCATCAGCACCGTGGGCATGGCCAGCACCAGCGCGGCCAGGACCAGGCGCAGGCAGGTGCCCGGCAGAAGGCCCAGGGCCATGGTCCCGCCCAGGGCGAGGTAGGCGGACCGGACCCCGGCCAGCAGGAACGGGCTGAGCGAGGCCGCCGCGGCCAGGCCGAGTTCGAGCTTCCCATACCAGGCCAGCGGGTTCGCCTGCCGGTCGGCCGCCCGGCCGAGCAGGCGACTGCCGAGGCCCAGCCCCCCCATGAAGATCGCGGTCACCACCGCGCTCGCCGCGGTCGAAGTGCCGAAGACCAGCCGCAGATCCTGGAACCAGACCATCTGATACATCAGACCGCACATGCCGCTGCCGAACAACAGCACGGACACCAGGCCCACGGTGGCGTTCATCGGATGACTCCCCTCTGGCGGTTGCCGGAAACGTTCGCCGTGAGCCTAGTACAACCCGGCGCCGGCGTCAATCCGTCTTGTCCTGCCGCCCCCCTGCCGGGATGTCAGCCGAAGCAGGTTCCCGGGCCGTTGCGGCCCGGTGGCCAGGGCGGGGGGCGGGTGCCCTGGTCGGCCGGCCAGCCCTGGTCGGCCGGCCGGCCCCGCCCCCCGCCGCAGAAAAGCCCCGGCCAGGCCGTCTTCAGGGTTCCTCGAGCAGGAAACCGCTCACTGAACGCGATTTCCCCTTGATGGGGGGCAGATCGGCCGGCCGCAGTCGGGCCCCGCCCGCCA
>CAZKPI010000487.1:0-2889 GCA_964554555.1 uncultured bacterium | reverse complement strand
CGCCCCGTCGGGGAATTGGCAGGCCACGTCCGCCAGGCGGGCGGCGAGGTTGACGGTGTCGCCCAGCACCGTCCATTCCCGGCGCTCCTGCCCGGCCCCCAGGATGCCCGTCAGCACGGGCCCCGACACGATGCCCACCCCCGCCGGCACCGGCCAGGAGCGCGCCGCCCCGCGCCAGGAACGCGCGATCTCCCGCCCCGCCGCCACCGCCCGCCCCGCGGCCGCCTCCGGGCCACCCTCCACATCCGGGGAAAAGACCGCCAAAACCCGCTCGCCCATGAACTTGTCGATCGTCCCGCCGTGGGCGCGGATGGCCGCCGAGACCCGCCGCAGCCAGTCATTGAGATGCCTGACCAGATCCACCGGGGAGGCGGTGTCGATGATCCTCTCGAAGCCGCCAAGCCCGACGAACAGGACGGTGGCCTCCACCATCCGTCCGGCCGCCGCCGACCGCTCCTGTTCGCGGTCGCGGGCCGCCGTCCGCACCCCCTCCGACACGAACCGGCGGAGCAGTCTTCCCTCCCGGATCGCCGCGACCATCCCGTCGAAGCTCCGGGCCAGCGACTGCCACTCATGGACCCCCGCGGCAGGCAGGGTCACCGCCAGCCGGCCTTGCCGCACCTCCTGGAGGGCCTCCACCAGGCGGGTCAGGGAAAACATGAACCCCCGCGTGGCGGCCAGGGAGGCCAGGATGCCCAGCCATGGCAGGAGGAGCAGGCCGGCCCGGGCCAGGTTGTCCCGCCATTGGGCCCGATCCAGTTCCCGGCGCGGCCCGGTGCATCCCAGCAGGATCAGGCCGGTGCTGGTTTCTCCCGGCATGGCCATCCAGACCCGCTCCTCGCCGCCCTCCCCGACGCTCCCGACCACCGCCCGGCCGGCCTGCATGGCCAGCCGCACCAGTTCCCCTTCGGCCGGCGGCCACGGCTGGAGACGCGGATCCAGGCTCGACCACATGGACCGGTGCTCCCAATAGGGAGGGCTCAGCCGCAGACCGGCGTGCCGGATGTGGGCCGCCTGAACGGCCGGGGGGCCCGCGGGATCACGCGAAGCCATCGCCCGCCAATGGTTGAGCAGGTGATAATGGCTGAGATTGCCCCCGGTCTGAACTTCCAGCACGAGCGGCGGCACCCCCGGACCCCGCAGGTGGGCATGGAACCGGACATCCTCCTGGGGGCCGGTCTTGAGCAGCATCGAGTGCCGGGGCGCCATCAGCAGGCCAGCGAACTCCTGGGCCGACCCGCTCCCGAACACCTCCCGCACCTGTTCGACCCCGTAGTCCAGCATCAGCCGCCGGGCGTCCTCCTTCTCCGCCCTGGCCGCCCAGCCGGTGACGCGCTCCAGGGCGGACACCTTCATCGCCAAAAAGACCCGGATGAACATCTGGGACGGGCCCATGTCGCGATTGGCTGGCCGAAAAACGATGTCTCCCGGAGCCACGAGGTCCAGGTAGTTCAGGTGGGCCCCGCCCTGGTTGAGGACGGGGCGCAGATCGGCCAGGAATGCCAGAGGCATCTCGCGGCCGGGGGGGCCGGCCAGAAAGGGGCGCAGGGGATCCAGCCGGCCCGGGCGGCGGAAGAAAGCCGCCAGCGCGGCACCAAAGCGGTTTTCCCACAGCATGCGACTGCGGTCCACCGTCTCCAGCCGGTCCCGCAGTTCGTCGGCGCGCTGGCGCCGCCGCCGGAATCCCTCCTCCTGCAGAGACTCCCCGACCACCATGGCGCCATACACCATCGGAGGCAGGACGACCAGCAGGAAAGCGCCGAGCATCTGCCAGCGCACCGGCAGGGCGACCCGCCCGCCCCCGCGGAGGAAGACCCCGAACAGCCAGAGCAGGCCCACCGCCCAGGCGGCCAGCCCCATCTTTCCCCCCGCCTCGACCAGGATCGAACCCGCCGACGGCCGCGGCACCAGGCGGGCGGCCCACACCCGGAACGTATCCCCCTGGGCCGTCCGCAGGAGGCGGTCGACCAGGACCCACCGGCCGCCGGCCAGGACCGCCCCGCCCCCTGCCGCCGGCCGCTCGAGTTCCCGCCGCAGTATGTCGTGCCGGGAAAAGGAGGGGTGCAGCCAGGCTTCCCCAACCGGTGGGCTCACTCTCTGCAGGGCCACCGCACACCCGCGCCCGGCCAGGGTTTCGATGGCGGCACGGACGGTCTGGTCGGCCCCGAGATCGGCCGGGGGGACGACGACCAGGACCGCACCCAGGAAGAATGGCCGCAAATTGGTCCAGAAGACCTGACCGGGCATCCGTCCATCGTCCGGGGAAGCCGCCCGCGTTTCCCAGCCGGCGGCCAGGAGGGGATACCAGAACAGGTATTCCGCCCGGCCGTCCAGGAAGATGGGCTGGAGGTTGCCGAACGCCCCGAACACCAGGTCGGTTCGGGTGTTGCACCCCAGCCAGTTCCGGCCGGCCCCCTCGAACCAGCTCTCTGATACCCTCCCGCCGGGCGCGGGAAACCCGAGATGGTCGGCCAGGATCTGCAGATAGGTCCGCATCAGTTCCTCGTCGCCGCCCGGCGGACCACCCCCGCTGATAAGGTTTCCGTTCGGATGGCCGCCCTCACCGGAAAGGGGGGCCTCGTACAGATGCCACCGACTGTTGGGAAACAGCCGGGTGAGCTGACCGGCCTTGACTTCCCACCGCTGACGGAGCAGGGCCGCGCCGGAGGCGGTGGGGGGCAGATCCCGGCTCAGCGAGGTCACCCAGCGATACAGCAGGTTTCCGGCCTGCCCGGGCGGATCGAAGGTCCCTTCCAGCACCTGGAGATCCTCGAGCACCTGCCGCTGAACCTCGCGGGCCCCCTGTTCCCGGGCATTGGCCAGGAACCGGAAGAAACCCGCGCCGACCACGAGGAGAGGTACCACCGCCGCCGCCGCCCCCATCCACCA
>CAZKPI010000486.1:4042-4381 GCA_964554555.1 uncultured bacterium | reverse complement strand
TTGTCGGCGCCGGCGACCTTCTCGGCGGTCTCGACGACGGCGACGGCGAGGTGGGTCCTCATGAAATCGTCGTAGTCGATGAGGCCGTCGCCGGCGGCGGCGGTCGCCGCGGCCGGGGCCGCCGCCGCGGGTGCCGTTCCGACCGCCGGAACGGGTTTTGGGGCCTTGGCGGGCGTTCCCGCCGAGGCAGGGGTCCCCGGCTTGTCGCCTTTCTTCAGGCTCTCGATGCGCGGGGTATCGAGCCGCGGGAAGATGGGCGAAGGTTCCCGGCAGACGGTGCCGTCGGGCAGTTGGCCCCAGTCGAGCTGAGGCAGGGGCAGGAAGGTGACGGGCAGGCCG
>CAZKPI010000486.1:1630-4025 GCA_964554555.1 uncultured bacterium | reverse complement strand
CTCGAGGAACTTCGGGGCGGTGTTGGGCATGAAGGGCTGTACCAGGTGGGCGCAGAACCGGATGCCCTCGCCGACCAGCCAGAAGACCTCGTCGAGTTCCGCCCACTTCTCCTCCTTGGCCAGCTTCCAGGGGGCGGCCTCATCGACGAACTTGTTCAGGCGGCCGATGAGGTCCCAGGTGCGCTTCAGGGCCTCGTGGAACAGGAAGTTGTCCATGGCCTTGATGTAGTCGGCCTTGACGGCCCGTGCCAGGGCGGCGATCTCAGCGCTCTGCGGCAGGGCGGCGGCGCCGCGGCGGAATTTCCCTTCGCGGCGTTTCAACAGCATGGGCAGGGTGCGCTGGCAGAGATTGCCGAAATCGTTGGCCAGGTCGGCGTTGTAGCGGAGGACGAACGACTCCTCGGAAAACATGGCGTCGGCGCCGAAGACCATTTCCCGGAACAGGAAGAACCGGAAGGCGTCGAGCCCGTATTTCGCGACGAGATCGAGCGGGTTGACGACGTTGCCGACCGACTTCGACATCTTGCCGCCCGACAGCACCCACCAGCCGTGGGCGAACAGGATCTCGGGCAGGGGCAGGCCGAGGGCGAGGAGCATGGTCGACCAGTAGACGGCATGGGTGGTCAGGATGTCCTTCCCGACGAGGTGGCAGGAGGCCGGCCAGTAGCGGTGGAACCGGGCCATGTCGTCGGGGTAGCCGATGGCGGAGATGTAGTTGGTGAGAGCGTCGAACCAGACGTAGGTGACGTACTCAGGGTCGAAGGGGATCTCGATGCCCCAGGTCAGCCGCTTCTTCGGCCGGGAGATGCAGAGGTCCTGGAGGGGCTGGGCGAGAAAGCCGAGCACCTCGTTGCGCCGGTTCTCGGGCCGGATGAAGTCGGGGTGGGCCTTGATGTGGTCGACCAGCGCCTGCTGGTACTTCGACATTTTGAAGAAGTAGTTCTTCTCCTCGAGTTCCTCGATGGGGCGCTGGCAATCGGGGCAGAGTTTCTCGGGCACTTCCTTTTCGGTCCAGAAGCGCTCGCAGGGGGTACAGTACCAGCCAGAGTAGGTGGCGGGGTAGATGTCGCCTTTTTGGTACAGCTGGCTCAGCACGTGCCGGACAGCCTTTTTGTGGCGTTCCTCGGTGGTGCGGATGAAGTCGTCGTAGCGGATGTCGAGGGTCTTCCACAGCTCCTTGAACTTGGCGACGAGGGCGTCGGTGTGCTGGAGGGGGGTGATGCCCTTGGCGCGGGCGGCCTGGTCGACCTTCTGGCCGTGCTCGTCGGAGCCGGTCAAAAACCAGGCGTCGCGGCCCATGGCCCGCTGGAAGCGGGTGGCGGTGTCGGCGGCCAGCGTGGTGAAGGCATGGCCGATATGGAGTTCGGCGTTGGCGTAGTAGATGGGGGTGGTGATGTAGAAAGCCTTGGCAGTGGACATGGGTGAACCTCGCGTGGGTTGGCTGGGGCTACTTCAGGCGGGGGGCGGCCGCGGCAGCCCGGGAATGGATGACGACCCGGTTGCGTCCTTCCGACTTGGCCTGGTCGAGGGCCTTGAGGGCGTGGTGGACGAGCAGGTGCGCATCGGGGCTGGGCTCGGGGAAGGAGCCGATGCCGGCCGAGGCGGTGATCTCGTAGGTGTGTTCGTTGTACTCGAACTTCATCTTCTCGATCTGTTCCTTGATGCGGCCGACCAGGAAGACGGCCCCGGCGGCATCGGAATTGGGCAGGAGGAGGTAGAAGCGGTCCTGGACCTTGGAGGCCAGGTCGGTTTCGCGCAGGGTCTCCTGGACGGCGCGGCCGATGTCGGTGGCGATCTTCTGCACGAGCGCGCTGGTGGTCTGGTCGATGATCTCCTTGAAACGGTCGAGGTCGAGCACGACGACGCTGAGCGGCTGGGAGTAGCGGATGGAGCGGGCGGACTCCTCCTCGAAGAAGTTGCGCCAGACGTTGTGGCTGGTGAGGCCGGTCACCTCGTCGCAGAAGAGATTGCGGTAGAGGCGGTTGCGCTCGATGACGAGGGCCACCAGGGTGCAGACGTCCTCGGCGTAGGGGATGTCCTCGTTGCGGAAGACCGGGGGGCTGATGCGGTTGACGAAATCGATCACGCCGAGGATGGTGCCGTCACTGCCCTTGATCGGGGCGCAGAGAAGGCTGGCGATCTTTTCCTCGCGGGACCGGAACTCGGAGAAGCTCTTGAACCGCGGATCCTTGTGACCCTTGTTGGCGATGAGGGGAAGCGCGTTCTTGATGACCTGCCCGGCCAGACCCTCGTGGGGTTTGAGTTTCAGGGCCGGGTAGTTGTCCTCGGCGAGATCGTCGAGCAGTGACTGCTCCACCCCGCGCATGCAGGCGACGGTCAGTTCGAGGGTGTCGCGGTTGACCAGCAGGATGGATGCCCACTGGATGCCCATGGT
>CAZKPI010000486.1:0-1620 GCA_964554555.1 uncultured bacterium | reverse complement strand
CGCGCGCGGTGCGCAGGTCCATCCAGAGTTCCGGGATGGTCTTGAGGTCGGTCTGGAAATCGAAGGTGGTGTTGAGCCGCTGGGCCACCTGCAGGCAGGACCGCGAGAGGGCCAGCTGCTGCTCGAGGTCGGCCTTGGCGGTTTCGGTCTTGGTCATCTCGTCGGAGCGCAGTTTTGACTTCTTGATGACCGTGTTCAGCTCGCTGTTGAACTGGCCGAACACGGCATTGAGCTCCTCGGCGAGGTCGGAGATCTCGTCATTGCCGAAGTCCTTGACGGGGTTGGCCACCTTCTTCACGAGGAACCCGTCGATGCGCTTGCGCACCCGGTCGAGGGGTCTGGTGATCGAGACGGCGACCAGCAGGGAGGTGACGAGGCCCAGGCCAAAGAAAATGAAACCCAGGAACACATAGACCGGGAACGAGACCGGCAGTTCCATGCCGCGGATGTACCAGAAGATACCCACCGGCAGACCGATCATGGCGAGCGTGGTCAGGACGATGCGGCGGGTGATGCTGATGTTGCGGAAGAACTCCACGGAAATCCCTTCCTTGGCAGGTAGGGGAATTCTAGGGGAGGGTAGGGCAATTGTCAAACGAGGGAGGCGGGGATGTTCAGGCGGGGCGGCGCTTGCGGTCGAGGGCCTTGCGGTAGACCCGCTCGGCCTGGCGGCCGAAAACCTCGAGGGTGAAGTGGGCGGTGGTGCGGGCGCGGCCGTTGGCGCCCAGGCGGGCACGCAGGGCCGGGTTCTGGATGAGCCGGGTCAGGGCGCGGCCGGTGGCGACGGGGTCGCGCGGCGGCACGATGAACCCTTCCTCCTCGTCGCGAACCACCTCGGGGATGACCCCGACGGCGGTGGCGACGACCGGTTTGCCCGCGGCCATGCATTCGAGGGCGATGCGGCAGTTGGCTTCGGAGCCGATCGAGGTGATGAGGCCGATGTCGATGGCGTCGAGGACGGCGGGCAGGTCCTCGCGGAACCCGAAGGTGACGACCCGGTCGGCCACGCCCAGGGCGGCGGCGGTCTGACGGATCCAGGCGAAGGTTCGCTCGTTCTCGTAGCCGAGGAGGGCGAGCCGGACGGGCAGGCGGGGGTCGAGCAGGCGGAGAGCTTCGAGCGCGTATTCATGGCCCTTGACGGGGTCGAACCGCGCCACCATGCCGATCAGGACGGTGGTGTCACCGGCTCCGGCCTCGCGGCGGAAGGCCCGGGCGGGGTCTTTGCCCGGCCGGAACTGGCCGGTGTCGACGGGTCCGTAGACCACGTCGATGGCCTCGGCGGGGAAGGCGAGCAGTTTCTGGCAGAGGCGCTTGTGCAGAAGAGAGCTGACCATGAGGTGGTCGGTCCAGGCGTGATGGACGAAGCGGTTGACGAAATGCCCTTTCGGGGGATCGATGTCGGTGCGGGCCCGCACCACGGCCGCCTCCGGGGCGAACCAGCGGGCCATCAGGCCGGCCATCCAGGCGCCCTCGTTGATGTGGGCGGAGATGATGTCGGGCCGGAAGGCGCGGAAGATGGTCTTCATGCGTTTCATGGCATGGGCATACAGGCCGGGGTTGCGGTGGTTGAGGCGGATGGTGTCGTCGCAGGGGATGCCGAAGGCGCGGGCCTTGTCGAGG
>CAZKPI010000485.1:2460-4381 GCA_964554555.1 uncultured bacterium | reverse complement strand
CCGGGGCGGGTCCGGCCGGGCTGGCCGGTGCCGCCGTCCCGGCCGGGGGTGGTCCTGGCGTGGTTGCCCCTTCCCAGGGCGGTCCCCCCGGTTCCGCCGCCGCCACCGGACGCCAGGAAGCCGGCGGCGGCGAGGGAGCCGGTCCGCCGCCGGGCCTGGGTTCCATCGAATCGAGATGGGCCCTGCTGAAGACCCTTCCCTGGAGGTGGGCGGCGGCGGTGTTGTCGGTCATCGCCGGGTTGGCCCTCTGGCGGGAGGCCACGGCCGTCCTGCCCGAGGAAGCGGTGGCCCGGGCCACGGTGCGGGTGGAGATCCTCGAGGCGGACGGGCGGCCGGCCCTCTACAGTGCGGGCTTCCTGCTGGGCCGGCCGGGGCTGGTGGTGTCCACCGACCATTTCGTACAGCAGGGACTGACGGCTGGCCGGCAGTTGCGGGTCACCCTGCTCGACCGGCCGGGAACCCTGCCGGTCAAGGTGCTGGTGAGCGATCCGGCCACCAACCTGGCTTTGCTGGAAGCGGATCCGTCCCTGGCCGGGCCGCTGTTCCTGCCGGTGCCGGCCCCCGTTCCCCTGGATCCGGGCACGCCGGTGCTGGTGGGCGGGATCGGGGACCAGACGAACGCCTTCGGCTACCGGTCGTATGCGGGAACATTCGCCGGGCCCTACGCGAGCCAGGGCTCGACCTATCTCGCGCTCGACGTGCCGGTGCCGATGGGGTGCAGTGGCGGGCCGGTGGTTCGGCGCGAGGACGGGGTCCTGGTCGGGGTGACCAGCGGCGGGGTGATTCCCGTCAACGGTCAGATGCGGGCCATGGGCCACCCGGCGGCGGGCCTGCCGCCCCTTCTCGAGCGGGTCGGGGTGGCCCGCCCCTGACGGGCTGGCCGGGGGCCGGAAGCGCGGATCTCGCAAGGCAGGCCGGGCGCGGCGGAAGGTTGGCGGGAGGCGGTGGGGCCAGCGCCGGGGCTGGAAGGAGGGACGTCCCGGTCCTTGGGGGCCCGCCTCTCGCGAGGGTCAAAACAACCAGATCTGCAGGATGGGCGGCAGAAGGGGCTTTGCCCCTGCCGCCCCGCCAGGGCTGTCGGCCCTTGACCCCTTGTCCTGGCGAGGGGAACGCTGAGGCGTTCCCTTCGCGGAAGCTCCGCGTCGCGGTTCGTCAGCCGCGGCAGGGACCATGGCAGAACCATGGGGCGGCGGCGCCATTCCTCATTTGATCTGGGTGTGGACGAAGTCGAGGAGCTGGCCGAGGACGGTGTGGGGGAGCTCGGGGAGGTCGTGCTTCTCGCCGAGGCGGTAGGCTTCCTCGGCCAGGGAGAGGGCTTCGCGGGGGCGGTGCAGGTCGAGGACCAGGAGGAGGGCCTGGTTGACGAGGCATTCGAGCAGGCCGGTCTGGGAGCCCTGCTTGCGCCAGATGGCCTCCTCCTGGCGCAGGACCTCGAGGGCGCGTTCGCCGTCGCCGAGTTCGCGCATGATGAGGGCCTGTCCGGCGAGGCTGTTGGCCAGTTCGGTGGGCATGTCGAGTTCGCGGCAGAGGCGTTCCTGCTGGCGGAGGCGGTCGAGGGAGGCACGGGGGTCGGCGGGGTCGCGGGCGAAGGCGGTCTTCTCGGCGAGCTGGGCCTGGAACCGTTTCCAGTCTGCGGGTTCGAGGCGGCCGCGGGGAATGGCGCCGGGGGGCTGGACGGCGTTGAGCACGTTCTGGATCTGCGATGACAGCGTGTTCAGGCCGTGACTGCGGGCGAGCTTGTAGGCTTCGTTGACCAGGTCCATGGCCTCGCGGGTGCGGTCGAGCTTGCGGGCCATGACCTGGGCCTGCACGGCCATGGCGCGGGCGAGGCCGGCCTTGAGGCCGAGTTCGCGGCAGATCAGTTCCTGTTCCTTGAGCAGGGTCAGGGCGCCGTCGAGGTCGCCGCGCTGTTCGAGGAGGA
>CAZKPI010000485.1:0-2393 GCA_964554555.1 uncultured bacterium | reverse complement strand
TGTTCCTTGAGCAGGGTCATGGCCCGGTCGAGGTCGCCCTGGGCCTGCAGGATGGCGGCCTGGTATTCGAGGGCGCGCTGGAGGCCGGACTTGTAGTCGAGGCCGCGGCAGATCTTCTCGACCTCCTTGAGCAGGAGCATGGCGCCGTCGTTGTCGCCGCGGGCCCGCAAAATCAGGGACTGACTGCACAGCACCCTCTGCAGGCCTTCCTTGTGGCTCAGTTCGCGGCAGATGCGTTCGCCTTCCCGCAGTTTGGCCATGGCGATGTCGAAATCGCCCGAGGCCTGCAGGATGGCGGCCTGGCCGCACAGGGAGACCTGCAGTCCCTCCTTGTACCCCGATTCGCGGCAGATCTTCTCCTGTTCCTGGAACAGGGCCATGGCGCGCAACATGTCGCCGCGGTTGCGGTGGATGACCGCCTGACTGCCGAAGCTGGCCTGCAGGCCCTCGCGGTAGCCGGCCTGGCGGCAGATGGCCTCCTGTTTCCTGAACAGGGTCATGGCGCCGTCGAGGTCGCCGCGCACCAGGCGGATGATGCCCTGGTTGTACAGGGAGATCTGGAGGCCGTCCTTGAGGCCCATCTCGAGGCAGATCTTCTCCTGTTCCTCGAGGAGGAGGAGGGCGCGGGTCCAGTCGCCGCGGGCCCGGCAGATGACCGCCTGGCCGCCGAGGGCCTGCTGGAGGCGGTCGCGCAGGCCGAGGTCGCGGCAGATGCGTTCCTGGTCGCGAAACAGGGTCATGGCGCCTTCCACGTCGCCGCGGAAGTAGAGGATGTGGGCCTGGTGGCCCATCGAGGCCTGGAGGCCCATCTTGAGGCCGAGCTGGCGGCAGAGTCGCTCCTGTTCCTTGAGCAGGGCGAGGGCCCCGTCGAGGTCGCCGCGGGCTTTGAGGACCATGGCGAGGTGTTCGAGGGTGCGCTGGAGGCCGGATTTGAGGCCGATTTCACGGCAGATGCGCTCGGCGTCGCGGAGCAGGGCCATGGCGCCGTCGAGGTCGCCCTGGTCGCGCAGGATGTTGGCCTGGAGGCAGAGGGAGCGCTGGAGGCCCTCGCGGAAGCAGAGGTCGCGGCACAGTTTCTCGGCCTGGCGGGCCATCTCCATGGCGTCGGCGAGGCGGCCCCGTTCGCGCAGAATGGCCGCCTGGCCGCCCAGGGCGATGGTCAGTCCCTCGCGACTGCCGATCATGCGGCAGATGCGTTCCTGTTCGCCGAACAGGCGGGCGGCCTCGTCGAGATGGCCCCGGGACCGGTGGATGGAGGCCTGGCCGCCGAGGGAGACCTGGAGACCGGCCAGTTCACGCAGTTCCCCGAAGATGGCCTCGGCCTCCTGGAACTTGGTCATGGCCCCGGCCAGGTCGCCGCGGGTGCGGTGGACGGCGGCCTGGAGGTTCAGGCAGGTGCCGAGACTGCGGCGGGAACAAAGTTCGCGGCAGAGGGTCTCGACGGCGGCCAGCATGGTCAGGGCCTGGTCGAGGTCGCCGGCGGCGCGGTGGCACATCGCCTGGCCGAGGAGGGCGGCGGCCAGGCCCTCCTGGCGGCCGAGGGAGCGGGCGACCAGTTCCTGGCGGCGGAAGGTGGCGAGGGCGCCGGGCAGGTCGCCCTGGCCGTACAGGGCGGTGCCGAGACTGCCCAGGCACCGTTCGAGGCCGAAGCCGTCCCCGCTCTCGGAAAACAGGCGCATCGCGTCGCGGAACAGCTGGCCGGCCCGTTCGGTCTCACCGCGGGAATGGGCGATGATGGCCAGGTGCCGGCGGCACCCGGCGAGGCCGCGCCAGTTGCGGGCGGCCTGGAACCTGGTTTCCAGTTCGAGCAGGAGGGGTTCGGACTCGGCGAAATCGCCGGCGCGGAACAGGTTCTGGGCCAGGTCGTCGAGGGCGGGGAGGGACTCCTCGCCGATCGGGCGGCCGCGCAGGTACTGGACAAAGCGGCGGTCGAGGTCGAGGGCTTTCTCGCGCAGGCCGGATTCGCGGAGGAAGGCGGCGAGGGCGGGCAGGAAGGCCAGGTAGCGCTCGGGTTCGAGGAGGGGGCGGGCGTAGGCTTCCAGACAGCGGAAGGGGGAATGGCGTTCCAGGAGCCGCCACAGGCGGGTTGCCTCGATGTGGTCGGAGAGGACGAGCTCGGAGAACGTGTCGAGCGAGGAAAGCCAGCGGGCCAGGATTTCCCAGGACCGCTGGGCGGCGAGCTGCCAGCCGTATTCCTGGAGGTGGCGGGGGCCGCGGTCGGCGGGCCGGAAGAGGGCGACCAGGCGTTCGCGCTGGGCGAAGACGTGCTGTTCGGAGAACAGGTAGCGGCGGGTGACGGCCTCGGCGACCGCCTGGTGGGCGAGGGTCCAGCGGCCCGGGGTCTGCAGGAGGAGGGGTTCGAGGTGGCGGCGGAGGCGCGTCCAGAGGGGGGC
>CAZKPI010000484.1:0-4385 GCA_964554555.1 uncultured bacterium | reverse complement strand
ATTCCCATGTGAATTCGCGAATTCGGGGGAATTCGTGGGACACGGGACTTTTTTCTCCCGCCGGATCTTGGGGACGCCGGATTTTCTCCCATGATCCGTTCCGGAGACAGCGGACCGCGAAGCGGAGCTTCCGCGCGGGGAGCCCATCATCGTTCCCCGCGCCGGAAGAATTAGGGTCCAGGGCCGCCGGCCCTGGCGGGGCGGAAGGGGCGAAGCCCCTTCGGCAGACCTTCATACGGATCAAGGCGTTTCTTCTCCCGCCGCCAGCGGCCAATGGTTTGGCCAGAGAGGCGGGCTGGCAGGACGGGGTGACAAGGGGTTTGGTCATGGATCCCCGCCATTCGCGGGAGGAGGGAGATGGCTTGCCAGGGCGGGGGGTTTTGGCTATGCTGGGCGGGCGGCCCGGAGGCCGCATTCCACACCGAGAGGACACCGATGACCAAACGAACCAAGATCGTCGCCACGCTGGGCCCTTCCTCCAACCAGACGGGGATCATCCGCCAGCTCATCCAGGCCGGCGCCAACGTTTTCCGGCTGAACTTCTCCCACGGCAGTCACGAAGCCCACCTGGCCACGATCACGGCAGTGCGGGAAGCCGCCCGCCTGGAAAAGGCCCACGTCGGCCTGCTCGGGGACCTGTGCGGGCCCAAGATCCGCGTGGGCACCTTCCCCAAGGGGCCGGTGACCCTGACCCCCGGACAGGAATTCATCCTCAGCGAGAATCCGAAACTGGAGGGCTCCCCCACCGGGGTCGGCACCAGCTATCCGTATCTGGTCAAGGATCTCCGCATCGGCGACACGGTTCTGCTCGACGACGGCAACCTCTCCATGAAAGCCATCGAGAAGGGCCCGGACTGGGTCAAATTCACGGTGAAGGACGGCGGCCTGCTGAAGGACAAGAAGGGCATGAACATGCCCGGAGTCCCGCTCTCCATCGAGACCATCACCGAGAAGGACAAAGACGACCTCCGGTTCATCATCGAACAGGGCCTCGACTACGTCGCCCTTTCGTTCATCCGCAAGGCGGCCGACCTCAGGCAGTTGCGCGGCCTGATCGGCACAGCCCCGATCCGGGTCATCTCCAAGATCGAGATGCCCGAGGCCCTGCAGGACCTCGAGGCCATTCTCACCCTGTCCGACGGGGTGATGGTGGCGCGCGGCGACCTGGGGGTGGAACTGCCGCTGGAGCAGGTGCCCAGCCTGCAGAAGCACATCCTGGCCCGTTGTACCGCCCGCGGCATCCCCGCCATCACCGCCACCCAGATGCTCGAATCGATGATGGACAACAGCCGCCCCACGCGCGCCGAGGCCACCGACGTCTACAACGCCATCCTCGACGGCACCGACGCGGTCATGCTGTCGGGGGAGACTGCCGCGGGGAAGCACCCCGTCGCCGCCGTCCAGATGATGGCGGCCATCGCCGTCGAGGCCGAGAAGACCGCGGCCCTGCGCGGCAGTTTCGACAACCTGCTTCCCGAGGTGGCGCGCGAAATCGAAGCCATCGTCGCCCACGCGGCCTGCGAGTCGGCGGTCGACATCGGGGCCAAAGCCATCGTTGCCTTCACCCACAGCGGCAACACCGCCCAGTGCATTTCCAAGTATCATCCCCCGGTGCGTCTGGTCGCGCTCACCCCGCGGGAGGCGGCCTGCCGCCGCCTCGCCCTCAACTGGGGGGTCGAGACCCTGCTGGTGGACGACCTGCGCGACACCGATGCCATGATCGCCGAGGCCGAAAAGACGATGAAGGCTTCGGGTCTGGCCGGGTCCGGGGACGTGATCGTGATCGTGGCCGGCGTCCCTCTGGGAGTCAAGGGAAACACCAACCTGCTCAAACTGCACCGCATCCCCTGACCTGACCGGACCGCCAGGAGGCCGGAAGCGCCCCGGTGGCCGCCACGCCGGGCGGCCCGGGACGTCAGTTTCGCGCGAGGCAAGGGGGCGGACCGGCCCGATGTCGGAAGGCTCCCGCCCCCGCCCTGGTCCCGCCGGGGCCGGACAGCCCCCCCACCGCGGGACATCGCCGGGGGCCTGCGGGAAATATCCGTTCCGGAGCGCGAAGACCGCCCTCCGGGGGGGGCGGTCTTCGCTGTTCGCTTTTCTGCCGTTGCGGAAAAGGGGGATCAGCCGGATTTGCCGGGGTTTTCCCCCGGGTCGGGGGCGGTCTCGTCGGCATCGACGAAATAGTAGCCGCATTTCCCGACGGTGTGGGGAAAGACGTCCTGCTCGTTGAAGGGATAGGTCTTGCAGACCTCGGGCTTGGTATCGTGGATGCGGCACAACAGCAGGTTTCCACTCTTGTACAGGAAGGGACAGTCGAAGGACGATTTACAGCACTCGCCACAGCCCAGGCACTCTCCGCGCCGGCGGCGAAGGCCGCTGGCCACGGTCTCTTTTTTCAGAAGCATGAGATAGCGCCGCTTGAGCTGCATCTTGAAGGATGTGATGAACTTCTTGTACATCCGGTTCATAACGCTCCTGCCAATGGGGGAGAATGCAGAGAATGCAAAATTATAGCCATCCCCCGAAAAAACGTCAACGATGCGTTGGGCCAGGAAGACCGGGGCGGAGGATCGGAACGACCGGAGGTCGAAAGGACTCCCGTTGCCCGCGGCAAAGAGCGGCGCGAAGGGGCCTTCCATGAAGACGCCCGCCCGCCCCTCCAGGGCGACCCAAGGCGCTTGCGGAGAACCATCCCATCGGGGGCTAGGAGAGGCGGAAGAAGCGCCGGATGCGGTCCAGCAGGAGGGAGCTGGCCTGTTCGTCGTCCACCCCGCCCCCGGAACGGGCGGGACGGTCCGCCTCGGCGGCAGGGGGGCGGTCCTGGGCGGCACGGTTTTTGGCGTTGCGGTCGGCCAGCACCGAACTCAACAGGTTCGCCAGGTCGGGCTTTTCCCGCAACAGGGTGCTCATCACCTCTTGGGAGAGAACAACCAGAAGGGTTTCGGCCTCGGCCCGGACGGTGGCCGTCCGGGGCTCTCCCGTCAGCAGGGACATCTCCCCGAAGAACTGCCCGCTGGCCAGCTCGGCAACTGGGCTGGCGGCTTCGTCGTCCAGGAAGACGGACACCCGGCCCCGGTCGATGAGGAAGAAGTCGGTGCCCGTGCTTCCCTTCTGGACGATCGTCTCCCCCGCCTCGTACCAATATTCCTTCAGGCGGGTGGCCAGGAAGACCCGGTGGGGGCGCTCGAGTTCCCGCAGGAAATCGACCTCAGAAAGGAGCGCCAGGCGACGGTCGATCATTTCCGCCTTCTGGTCCTTCTCCGGATGGATGTTCACTTCCCGGATGGGGAAGGGAATGGTGATTCCATCACGCTTCAGGCGATACCAGATACGGGAGGTCAGCTGGTCCCTCACGGCCAGGGGGCTGTGCCCGTCCTTGAACCAGTAGCGGATCCGATAGGTGATGCTGAAGTCCTGGAATCCTTCCATGTAGACGCGGGGGGCGGGGGAGCGGCAGATTTCCCGGACCTGCCCGCAGGCCCCCAGCAGGGACCGCCGGACCTGGTCGGGGGAGGCCTCGTAGGAGAGGCCGATGGAGAAGTCGTTGTAGAGAAACCCCGGCCGCTGGGACATGTTCACGATGTCCTTCTTGGCAATGTCGTTGTTGGGAAGGATGAACGTGTCGCGATCGGCCGAGCGGAGGGTGGTGGCCCGCCAGTTCGACTCGACGACGCGGCCGAAAAAGTCGCCGACCTTGATCCAGTCGCCGATCCGGAAGGGCGGGGAAATGTGGACGGAGATGCCCGAGAAGAGGTTGCCCAGAACGTCCTGCAAGGCGAACCCGACCACCATGGTGACCACGGCGGAGGTGGTCAGCAAAGGGGTGATGTCCACCTTCAGCGTGGTGGAAAGGAAGGAGAGGGCAAACAGGCCGTAGACCGAGACCTTGGACAACTGCTGAAAGATGCTGGGAACCTCGGTGGCGTGGCGCTGGCGCAGGTAGAAATCGATGGCCAGGGTGAACAGGGCTTCTCCCAGGAGGAGGACCAGGGCAAAGATGACCAGGAGATTGGAGCCGACCAGCCATTTCTGGGGAATGCTTCCCGGGGCGGCCATTTCGAACCCGACCTTGATGGCGGTGGCCCCGATCACGAGGTAGCCGGGCAGGGCAATGGCCTCGAGCAGTTTCTTCCAGAAGGAGTTCTCATCGGCACCGCGGGCGGCCAGCACCCGCAGGCTCCACCGCCAGACGACGGCACCCAGGGTTACGATCAGAACCGGCATCAGGGCGGCGGACAGCCAGGCGTGGATGGAGGTCTTCCAGAGGGTGAACCAGGTTTCCATGGTTCCGTTCCTGTGTCGGAAATTTGTCAGGGGAACTGACGAAAAACTGCCAAGGGGGAGGCCGTTTCCTTCTGTATTATCGGTAGAATCAGGGTTTTTCG
>CAZKPI010000483.1:2199-4405 GCA_964554555.1 uncultured bacterium | reverse complement strand
AGATACTATCGTTTTTTTGTCGTAAAGGTCGATAGATTGGCGAACATTGGAGAAAATACCAGCGCTGGAGAGATCCGCCGCGATATACCTGTCTTCGGTGGAAAAAAGCACCATTCCGTTTTGGGCCGCTACGTGCCCAGAAAAGTGGACAAGTCCGCCCCAGATCCCACCAGAACACGCCGCTGAAGTGATGCCCCTGGCGTCAGAATTGATGCACTGGACGCAAACGCCACCCCACCCGTTCATTTGTCCATAAGACGGTTGCCATATCGCGTTTTTGCCGTCGGCTTTGATCAGGTGTGGCTCGTTGTAATCGTCTCCTATTGCGCTTCCAGATCCAAGAGCAAACGTAGTTTCGCCGGAGAGCCACCACAAGCTCCCGTTCTTGGTCACGCACAATACTGTGTCGTCTAGGGCGACGAGTTTGGGAAGACTTGTCATGGCTCCGCCGGCATATGAGCACTCCACCCAGGTAGAGAAGTCAGAGGTGCTGGCCCAGTAAATCCGACCTGTTGAGCCATCCCCCATATCCACTCCTGCGTAGACTTTCGTCCCCAACTGGGCCAAGCCAGTAACGGTCCCAGGGATTTTGGCGATAGCAGTCCAAACAGACCCGGCCGGATTGGGGTTGGCAACTGCAATGTAGCCGATTTTGGTTTCGGTGCTGGCGTTGCACCCGTCCTTGGTAACGGTTAGCGAAACGGTGAACGCCCCGCCAGCGGTGTAAACGTGCGTTGGGTTCTGCTCTGTGCTGGTTGAGCCATCTCCAAAGTCCCACAGCCACCCCGTTGGAGATCCAGTCGAGGCGTCGGTAAACGCGACGGACAGCGGGAAAACACCAGAAAGAACATCGGCGGAGAACGCCGCCGAGATCGGAGAGTAGGTGTGTGTGACGGTCACAGCCACGGCTCCGTCGGTGACGGTGGCCACGCCAGGTGTGATCGATCCGAGGGTGTAGTCGGTCGGGACGGCCGGCTCGGTGATGGTGTATTCCCCGGGGGGTAGGTTCGTCAACGATCCGACGTCGCTCCCGACGATGGCCAGATCGACGCCGGCCTGGTATCCGGTTGTCCCGACCGCGCGCAGGGTGAACGTCTCGTTGGTCGGGGGGGTTCCTGAAACGGTGTTGGTGACGTCCAGCCGGCCCGAGTAAACCCATGGATAAAGCTGGTCCCATGCCGACCCGTTCCAGGCCAGCCAGACCCCGGTGTCACTGTCGAGGAAGAACTGGCCGACCTTGGGAGATGTCGGAGCGGCTGAACTGACCTGTAGGCGGGTGACGTCGGTCGGTGCCCCTCCACCAGAGGAAGTCCCGAGGGCCTGGGACGCGCCACCATAGACAGCCTTGAAAAGCTGGTCCCATCTCGTTCCGTTGTAGACGCGCCAGACTCCGGTGCTCGGCTGATACCAGATCCACCCGAACTCGACGCCGGAAGGCTCGGTGTCGGAATTGGAGAATTTCGCGAACGACAGCGGGAGCCCAACCTCAATCCCAGAGCCAGATTCCGACACCCCGCCGTCATCGGGAACGCCGATGTGATACTGCGGGAACAGCGGGTCCCATGTCGCGCCGTTGAATCCGCGCCACCGGCCCGTGCTCGGGTTGAACCAAAGCCACCCCGGTTGGGCGTCGAGCGGGACTTCTGTGGCGAGTTTCACCACAGCTGTCCCAGTCGGGATGCTACCCCCTTCCGACTCCAGCCCCTCTACCCGGCCGACCATGGTCGACAGCCAGCGGTAGATATTGACGATCTCCTGCTGGACTGCCGGGTCTTTGTGCCGAAAGAGGGGATCCACCGATCACATCACTTTCCCCATGGGGTGGGAATGGCCGTTTTGGCGAGAACGACGGTATTCGTGGGGTTCTTGACCCATTCGGTATGCTTCATGACTTCCTCACTTTTCCGGGGGAGGGAGATCGCGGCCCTTCTTCGATTTCGTGGATTCCGGGGCGTGTTGCTCGAGCGAGGCGGGGCTGGCCTTGGCCAGGCCGAGGGCCTGCACGATCTGGCCCAGGGTGTCCTTGATGGCCCCCAGCTCGGACCGGAGAGCCCCGACTTCCTGTTTGATCTGCTGGTTCTCTTTCAACACTGACGGGATCTGGGCCGCCAGTTCGCTGTTCTTCTTGGCCACCTTCCCGACTTCGGTCAGGACGTCGGGCGGAAGATTGGTTAGGGCCGGGGCGAACCGGTCGTTTTCGGGTTCA
>CAZKPI010000483.1:1958-2186 GCA_964554555.1 uncultured bacterium | reverse complement strand
GCTTTCTGTGGGTGGCCGGATCACGCTTCGGCATCCCGTGTGGCGCGTAGATGCGCTGTTCTTGCATCTCGGTTTGGACGTTGGCGATGATGTTGGACATGGGAGGGCCTCCTCAGTTTTCAGTTCCCTGGACCGGGCACCTTGGGCCCGATCTGGTTGCGATTCCGGTAGTGAGAAACAAAGTCGTCGACCGCGGAGCTGACCAAGGCGTCCTCCTCGGGCGTCATG
>CAZKPI010000483.1:0-1929 GCA_964554555.1 uncultured bacterium | reverse complement strand
GCGAGCAGGCGGGCCCCCCGCTGTGTGTTCAGAGGCCAGTCAGGCTCGTAGGTGGTGATTGGGGCCGGGGGGGTTCCCCCGGTGGTCGGATCAGGCGTGCCCGTCCAGTCGGGCATCTCCTTTGGCGTCTGCTGGTAGTCGATGTAGAGCGTGGTGGGATAGGTCGAGGAATCCCAGTTCACAAGTTGCAGGGTCGAGCCGAGCAGTCTGAACCCCACGCGCAGATCGACCCGCTCGCGGTAGAGCGACCCGACGGGGTAGATCGGGGAGCCGTCGGATTCCTCGCACCAGATGAGGCTGAAGAAGTCGCTGGGCAACGTGTATGCACCGTCTGCGACGTGGGTAATGGCCTGCCGCCGGACGACGAAAAAATCCTCGTTGCAGAGTAGCAGTTCGTGCCAGACCCGGTCGAGGGCCTCTTGGAAGAGGTCGCCCCATTCCTGAGCCGACCACAACGGATCGTCGGCGCCCTGGAGGATGCGGGCCTTCGCCCTAGCGATGATCGTCGACCGGGTGACGCCCACGTCAGATGACCCCCTGACGCTTCAGGATCTCGGCCTGGCCAGGTCGGTAACCGGCCTTGGCAACGGGCATGTTCGACCCGAAGAAAAACGTGGGAATGCCGGCGATGCGGGTGTAGTCGTCGGTGATGACGCTGTTGACGTGGTCGCGGAGCCCGCGGAGCCGGGTCTCCTCCTCGGCCTTGTCCTCTCGATCGAACAGGGCCATTCGGTCGGCTAGGGGCCAGAGCCGGGTGTCGGCACGCATCAGGATCTCGAGAGCCCGGTCGGCGATGATCGGGAGGGCGGTGCCGTCGGCGTTCCTATAGTCGCAGACCCGGCGGAGGCGCCGGCAAGCATCGATGGACGCCTCCTCCATTATCTCGAACACGTCCCGACGAGGATTCCACTTGATGGCCCGGATCATCGGGTACCGGCGCCTCACGATGTCCAGGACGCCGGAAGGGCAGGTATGCACAGCAGTTGCCTCCTCGAGTTGGGGAGAGGGCGAAGGGGGTTCCGGCCCTTCGCCCGGTATTTCCGTCCGGTCACGGGGTGCGGTGAGGAGGCAACCTCACTTGCTCACCAGTTCTGGTCAGTAGCCGGACGGGCGGTTTTCGTTCAGGTCGTCCAGCCGGAGCATCGCGTTGCACTGTTCGCATCCCAGCTCGCGATACAGATAGAGGGTCGCCTCGTAGGCATCCTTGTTCGCCACGCGGGAGAGAACAGCACCGTCGCTCTTCATCCAGTCGAGCTGGCCTTCCTGGTAGAAGGCGAGCTTCTTGGTGTTGCCGACGAAGGCATAGCCCGGAGGGCAGTCGGGATCCCAGATGAAAGGCTTGTCGCAGATTTCGACGGCCCGGATACCGCCCTTCAGCTTCATCAGCTTGCTGTCGGTCTGGACGAACTGCCGATCGGCCTGCAACTCGCGGACCAGGTCGTTGCGCTGGAACACGGTACCGAGGATGAAGTCGGGCTCTTCTTCCTGCTCCTCGAGGAGGGACACGGCGTCGAGGATGATCGATTCGGAGATGTTCCGAGCAGCCCCGCCGGGGCCGCCCATGACCTTCGCTTTCCAGATCGGATAGCTGGTCCGGCTCAGGCCCTGGAGGGTCGCAACGTTGGTCCCGTCGTCGAAAATGCCCATCAGGCCCATCTGAGCGACGAGGGCGGTGTCCTCGACGAAGATGTAGTCGCCAGCGCTGGCGCCGTGACCGGTGATGGTCAGGGTCAGGTTGGCCTTGTTGACGGCGGAGATGGTCTTGGAATTCATCCCCTGAACGGCGGCCGTTTTGTCGGTGAAGGAGTCCAGGACGCGGCCAACGGTGAACAGGGGATGCCAACGATCAACAACGATGGTGTTGGCGTCGGGGACGCTGGCGACGATGGCCAGGGCAACGGAACCGTCGCTATAGTTCATGGCGTTGGA
>CAZKPI010000482.1:3257-4405 GCA_964554555.1 uncultured bacterium | reverse complement strand
CCCGGTGCCGCCAGGGATGGCCGCGGACAACCCCGGTCTCGCGATTCGCCAGGGAGCCGGCCCCGGGTGGCGGCCGTTTCTGTGCGGCGGCCTGGTTTCCCTGACCCTCGTCGCCGCTCCGTTCTACTGGCGGAACCTGGTGATGACCGGCAACCCCCTCTATCCGCACGCCGCCTCCTGGTTTGCGGGGACGAAGGGCGGGTTCGGCCTGTCCTTCGACGGGCTCGCCAGCGGGACCACCGACCTGATCGACTTTTCCTACGAGGGCTTCACCGACCGCTTTGGCATGGGACGCGACCCCTGGAACCTTCTGTGGGCGCCATGGAACGTCATCATCCAGGGGCAGTTCCACAGCGAGCGGTTCCCCCTGCGCTTTTTCGACGGACAGCTGAGTCCCTTCGTCCTGATGTTCTGGCTCCTGCTGGCGGCCTCCTTCCCCCGCGGCCTTCGGACAGGCCGGGGGGACGGCGGGGCCGGGCCCGCCGCGGGCGCACCGTCCCCTGCGGCCGGCCCCGGGGACTCCGTTGCCGCCTCACCCGCCGAATCCCCTCCATCCGGTTCCGGCGAACGGCATGGAGCGGGAGACGGCCCGGCGGTGATTCTGCTGGCCGCCGTCTGGATGCTGGTCACCTGGCTGGCGGGCAGTCACCAGGTGCGGTTTTTGCTTCCTTTCGTCGCGTTCTCCGTCTGGGCCGTTCCCTGGCTCCTGCAGGCCCGGCCGCTCCTGCCGCTCGCCTTCTGGGTCGCCCTGGGCCTGCTTGCCAGCCCCTGGACCGTCTCCTACGGCCTCGGCCGGGTCGCCCGCGTCGCCCCCTTCCTGTCCGGCCGCCTCGATCGGGAGGGGTTCCTGGCTTCACTACTGCCCTGCCATGCGGCATTCACCTGGGCCAACGGGAACCTGTCCGGTCCCGGGCGCCTGCTGGTCCTGTTCGAGGAGCGGACCCACCTGCTCCGGCGACCCTTCCTCTGGACCGGCCTGATGCCCCATGCCTTCATCAACTTCCTGCATCGGAGCGGGTCGGCGGCCACCGCCGAACGGCTGTTGAAGGCCCAGGGGGTCACCGCGGTCTTCCTTCCCCGGTTCGGGAAACGCCTGCTGGAACAGGTTCAGGGCGAGGTTTTCCAGCGGGTCCGGCAGGACCTGTTCG
>CAZKPI010000482.1:0-3247 GCA_964554555.1 uncultured bacterium | reverse complement strand
CACCCGCCTGCAGACGGTCTACGCCGATGCCTCCTGCGAGATCCTGACCTGGAAGGACCCGTGAGGTTCGGCGGTCTGACGGCCGGATCGGGTATAATGCCCCCAGACCGGCATCGACGCGCACCGAGGAGCGACCCGTGACCTGGACCTGGATCGGCAGTTGGCGTGACCGTCTGGAGGACCTGAAGCGGCACTTCCAGATCGTCACCAAGAACCCCACCCCCGCCCGCTGGTTCAACTTCGCGGTCAACGAACTCTGCGCCCGGTTCCGCACTCTGACCGTGCCGGGGTTTCCCTACGTGCTGGTTGCCGACCCGACCAACCGGTGCAACCTGCGCTGTCCGCTCTGTCCGACCGGCCTCGGCTGGAAGGGGCGGCCCCGCGGCGACATGCCCTGGGACCTGTACCAGAAGGTCCTGCGGGAACTCGCGCCCTGGGCCATCCGCATCTGGTTCTTCAACTGGGGCGAGCCCCTCCTGCATCCGCGGCTGTTCGACATGGTGCGCGAGGCGGGCCGGCGCGGGCTGGCCACCAACCTGAGCACCAACGTTCAGCTCCTCGACCGCGACAAGGCCCGTGACCTGATCGATTCCGGGCTCGACTACCTGATCATCTCGATGGACGGCTACGACGCCGAATCGTACTCCCGCTACCGGATCGGGGCTTCGTTCGAGCGGGCCATGGAGAACATCCGGTTCCTGCTGGCCGAGCGGCGGCGCCTGGGCCGCACCGGCCTGCGGGTCGAATGGCAGTCGCTGGTCACCGCCTACAACCAGGACCACCTCGACCGGATCACCGAGCTCGCCTCGCGCACCGGCGTCGATCGCGTGCGGTTCATGCCCCTCGAACTGGCCGACTCGCCCTGGACGGGCCGGGCCCCGGGGCCCGAGCGCGTCTGGCTTCCCGACGCCCGCACCCCCTACCGGTACGAATTCTCCCCGGCGAAACCCCTGTCGGAACATGCCTGTTTCTGGCTGTACGAGACGATCACGGTCAATCCTGACGGCGGGGTGGCTCCCTGCTGTCGGACGTTCGACCCGCGGGACGATTTCGGGAATGTCCGCCGCGAGTCCATCCGCACCATTTTCAACGGGGTCGCCTTCCAGCGGGCCCGCGCCCTGTTCCGGAAGGGCGCCGCCCTGCCCGGCGCCCCGATCGTGTGCGACCGGTGCCGGGAATATACTCACGCGCGATGACGGCCCGAAGCGGTTTTCCCGGGGGTCTGCCGCTTCCCTTCGCCGGGGGGAATCCGTTGCCGGCGAGCGGAAAACAGCAGGGCGCCGGGTGATGGAGCACCGGGCAGAAACCCGGACGAACAATGGATGACGACCGGGGCGGGGCGGGTTCCGAGCCCGGCCCCGGTGGGAGGAATAGGGAATGAGGGTGAAGAGACACATGGGCACGGGCCTGCTGGCGGCGCTCCTGTTGGTCGCGGGTTGCCTGGCCGCCCTCGCCAACGGCGGCGGTTATACCTACGGGGTGCCGCGGCAGGGGTCGGTGAGACTGTTTCAGCCCACCGGCGTCGAGGCCGTCGAGATGCGG
Organism: uncultured bacterium; assembly: GCA_964554555.1. Classification (GTDB taxonomy): domain Bacteria; phylum Muiribacteriota; class Ozemobacteria; order Ozemobacterales; family Ozemobacteraceae; genus Ozemobacter. The sequence continues at coordinate 1,705 of CAZKPI010000482.1, read as the reverse complement.
CGCGAGCGTCTGGACATCGCCCTGCGGTTCCGCCAGGCCCATGTCGACATCGAGTATGAATTTCACCACCCCGGTACCGCCCCCGTGACCATCGAGGCGGGCTTCCCCTGCACCGCCTTCCGTGACACCGACTGGTGGGGGCCCTGGGGCGACCCTTGCGGGGATGCCTCCGAAACGCTGGGCCGGCCCATCTTTCGCCATTTCACGATCCTCGCCGACGGGGCGACCCTGCCCTGGACCTTCGTGGCCGACGCCTCGGAGGCCGCCGGCCTCGTGCCCGCCAATCTCGAGGACGGGTTCGACCGCGATGCCGACGACGACCTCTAAGGGGAGGACGAACTGGGGAAACGGCTGTGCTGGCACACCTTCCAGCTCGCCTTCGGCCCGGGCCAGACCCGCACGGTGCACGTCTCCTACGACACCCCGTATTTCGGCGAGAACCGCTTCGTCTCCGATGACCGGTACGTGACCGCCCCGGTCTTCATCTACCTGTTTTCGACGGCCGCCATCTGGAAGGGGCCGATCCGGGAAGGGGAGGTCACCATTCGCCCCGTGTCGGTCGATCCCGACCTGGTGCTGTTCAACCGCCCCGGCCGCTTTTCGCGCGCCGGCAACACCTGGACCTGGCGGTTCACCGACCTTGAACCCGGCTTCGCTGACGACCTGCGCCTGGTGATCAGGCCCGGCTACACCGCGATGACCCGCCCGGAAGACCCCGAGTATCGGAACGACGATTCCCGGCCACAGGTCGATTTCGTCGAGAGCGAAGGGCGGTGGTCGGTGCACCACACCCAGTATCGGGCCCGGGCGAGCTCATCCCTGCCCTCGCGGAAGATGCGGAAGGACGACGCCGACCGGAAGTCGGAGAGCGATGATGAGGAGGAAGCAAAGGCATCCACGATCACCCGCACCTACGGCCCGGAGAACCTGGCTGACGGCGACCCGCGCACCGCCTGGGTCGAAGGGGTGGAAGGGGACGGCCTCGGGGAGAGCCTGACCCTGACCCTGACCCGCCCCCGGCCCCTCAGCGCCATCGGCGTCCGCACCGGACTGTGCCGCAGTCCCGACCTGTACCGCAAGAACGGCCGTGTCGCCGGCCTCCGCATCACCCTCGACGGGCGTCCCCCCATCGAGGCCGCCCTGCCCGACGAACTCATCGCCGGAGAATACTGGTACGTGCGCCTGCCGGAGGACTGGACCCCGGTGAAGAAGGTGCATCTGGTCATCACCGCCGTCCATTCCGGCACGACCTACCACGACACGGCCATGTCCGATCTCGTCCTGGTCACTCCGCTGAAGAAGAAACCCGAGATCCACGGCTGTCGCTGAGCGGCCCGATCTCCCGGATTTGGCCGATTTGGGAAATTTCTGGTACGGACGACCTGAGCTTTTTTCCTCTGACAGCCTTTGAAGCCGGCCCGCGCCAGGCCGCCGACGCGGCATCCACCCGCGGGCGGGGCGCCCCTCTCCCCGGATGACCGGCGGAAGGGAACCGGGGTAAGCTTACCGCAACACGGAGCATGATGCACCGACGAATGAACCGCAGGGCCAACCCGCACCTGAAGCCCCGATCGTCTGCCAGTCGGCGCGGTCGGGGCGGTCCCCCGGCCCGACGCGGCGCGTTCGGCCGGCCGGCGACGACGAGGAACGGAGGAAAACTCTTCACGCAGCGATTATAGGGTCGAGGCCATGCCGTCCCGCCAGT
>CAZKPI010000481.1:0-4410 GCA_964554555.1 uncultured bacterium | reverse complement strand
TCAGGACCTTGGCGATCTCGGGTTCCTCGGCTTCATTGGCCCAGTCGAGGGGGGTCTTGCCTTCCTTGTCCTTGGCGTTGGGGTCGGCGCCCTTGGCCAGCAGGTATTCCACGGCTTCCTGCTCGCCGGTGGCGGCGGCGGCGTGAAGCGGGGTGACCCCGTCCTCGTCCCTGGCGTTGACGTCGGCGCCCTTGGCGATGAGCGCTTTGTAGATGTCGATGCGGGGGATTTCTTCCTCCTCTTCTTCCTCTGCCGCGGGCTGGGCGGCGGCCGGGGCGGCGCCGGAGGCGGGGGCGGCGCCTGCTTCCTCCTCGTCCTCGCCGGCGTCCCCGGCCGCGTAATGGAGGGCGGTCATGCCGGTCTTGTCCTTGCCGCGCGGGTCCGCACCCCGGGCCAGGAACAGGTTGACCAGGTCGATACTGCCCACGGCGGCGGCGAGCTCGAGGGCGCTGGCCCCGTCGTTGTCGCGAAGTTTCACGTCCGCCCCTTTGTGCAGAAGGAGGGTGGCCAGCTCGGTATCATCGTTGCCAGTGGCCAACAGCAGGGGGGTGGTCCCTTCGTTGTCGGTGGCGTTGACGTCGGCCTTGCGCGACAGCAGGAAGGCGGTCATCGTGGCGTGACCTTCGCCCACGGCGACATGCAGGGGGGTCTCCCCTTCCTTCGCGGTCTTGACGCCGATCTGGGCCGGATCCTTGTCGAGGATGGCGGTCACCTTGGCCAGGTTGTCGGCCTTGACCGCGGCATGGATGGGGGCCGCCCCGGCCGCGCCAACGCCGGCCAGCAGGAACACAACTACCGTCAGCAGGGCGAACTTCTTCATGACCTACCTCCTCGTGGGTGACGTCCTTTTCCATTTGTACCAGAACCGGCCGGAAATGGCAAAGTCACCCCATGAAATCACCCCAGGAAGGAGACGGCTCCGGGGAGAATCTTCCAGCGCGCCGCTGACAGGTCGATCAGTTCGCCGTCGAAGTCGATGGTCTGCACCCCCGCGAACCGGGCCGTGACCTCGGTGACCTCGGCGAACTCGACTTCGGGGTGGCCTCGCATCCCCTGTTTCTCGAAGGCGTCGATCAGGCCGATCAGCCGCCAGGGCGACACCCTGCGGCACAGGGCGAGGTCGAGCAGGCCGTCATACGGCGTGCGCGGGGTGAGGAAGATGAACGAGCCGGCCACGAACCGCTGTTTGAGCAGGCTCATGCCCGAAAACTCCCCCTCCCAGCGGTGCGGACCCGCCTCGACCCGGGCGGTGAAGCCGGGGTAGGTGAACACCTCCTGGGCCGAGGCAAGCATCAGTGCCCCGCTGTACCAATACGGGTACAGCCGGTTGGCCAGCGACTTCTGCCGCGTCAGGCGGTCGTTGGCCGCCGGAATGGTGCCGGCGTGCGAGGCCTGCAGAAGGTGGCGGACCACCACGGTTCCCGACGGCAGGGTGGCCTCGAGCCTGATCACATCGCGCGGGCGCGCGGCGTCGGGGTTCAGCCGGCAGGGCACGCCGACCACCTGCGGCGCCTCCCCGATGGGCTTGTGGAAGTCGTTGCTGGTGCCCAGGCCGATCGCCCCCAGGTGGACCGCGCCCACCGCCAGCCCCTGCCCGTGCGCGGCCATGATGGCGTCGAGCACCAACTGCAGGGTGCCGTCGCCCCCGGCCGCCGCCAGGCAGGTGGCCCCCTGCCCGATGGCGTCGGCCACCTGCGGGGCCACGTCGGCGGCGGCGGCGCCCGCCCAGACCCGCACCTGGGACCAGGTCTCGCGCAGGGCGGCTTCCACGGCGGGCCAGGCCTTCCCCGCCCCCCCGCGGTTGGCCCGCGGGTTCAAAAAGACGTCGAGCCTTCCCGCGGCCGGGCTCACCCGATGATCCCGTATTTGCGGCCCAGCTCCCCCAGCAGGTCCATCGCGAACCCGATGTCCTGCGGGGTGTGGGTGGCCATCACCGTCAGCCGGATCCGCTCACTGCCCGGCGCCACCGCGGGATACTCGATCAGCGACAGGAACAGCCCCCGCTCGTAGGCCTCCTTGACCACGCCGTAGGCCTTGTCGCGATTGCGCACGAAGATGGGGATGATCGGCGCGTCCAGGCCGCCGAGCTCGAAACCCATCTCCGTCAGGCGTTTCCGGACCAGGCCGGCATTCTCGTGCAGTTTCGCCACCAGTTCCGGATGCCTTTCGATCACGTCGAGCGACCCGAGGCAGGCGGCGACCGTCATGGGCGCCACCGCCGCGGTGAACATGCCTGCCCGCGCAAAATGCCTCAGCCAGTTGATCAGCTCCCGGCGGCCGGCGACGAAACCCCCGTAGCACCCGAACGCCTTCGAGAAGGTGCCCATCACGATGTCCACCTCCCCCTCGACGCCGCAGTACTCGAGCGACCCGCGCCCGTGCTTGCCCACCGCCCCGGTGCCGTGCGCGTCATCGACCAGGAGCATGACCTGGTACTTCTTGCAGAGGTCGACGATCGGCCGCAGGGGGGCGATCTCGCCGTCCATGCTGTACACGCCGTCGACCGCGACCAGTTTCGCGCCCGGTTTGCCGGCCACCTCGCGCAGGCACCGCTCCAGGTCGGCCATGTCGGAATGCTTGAACACGAGCCGCTGGGCCTTGCTGTAGCGGGCCCCGTCGATCAGGCTGGCGTGGTTCAGTTCGTCCCCGATGAACCAGTCGTGCTTGCCGAGCAGGGCGGTGATCAGACCGATGTTGGCCGAATACCCCGAGGGAAACAGCATCGCCGCCTCGCAGTGCTTGAAGGCGGCCAGCCGCGCTTCGAACTCCTGGTGAAGAGTCGTGTGGCCGTTCAGGGTGCCCGGCCCCGCCATGCCCACCCCCCAGGTGTCGATGGCCGCCTTGGCGCGGGCGGTCACCTCCGGGTGCGTGGTCAGCCCCAGGTAGTTGTTGCTGGCCATCATCACCATCTCGAGCCGGCGCCCCGTCTCGAGCGTCACCGCCTCGATGTGGTTGGTGCTGGCGCCGGTGGTGGTGCGGAAGAACAGGTAGAGCTTCTGCCGCCGCGCCTCCTCGATGACCTGGTGGAACAGGGCCATCTTTTCGGGGAGCGGCCTGGTCTGGTCGGTGAGCAGGGCCTTGACGTCGAAATGGGCTACGTCCATCGGGAAACGACCTCCCGTTCGATGATGTGCCGCAGATCGGCGGCCACTTCGTCCTCCGGCCGGTCGGCCGGCACGATGTGCCAGCCCTCGCGACGCCCCTGGTCGAGGAGCAGGCCGCGCAGACGTTCCTGGAAGCTGGTGAAAGCCGCCTCGCTGGGTGCCTGGAACCCGCATTCGTAGGGCGTCACCGCGGGCTTGCGGGCCCAGGCGGCCCGCGGGTCGAGGTCGAGCATCAGCGTGACCGTCGGGCGGGGAAAGATGCCCGCGACGCCGCGGAGCCACGCCGCGTCGGTGCCATGCAGGGCTTCGGTGAACCCGTATTTGTACCAGTAGCCGTTGGCCAGCACCACCGCCGGGCGGGCGGCGGTGACCAGCCGGTACGATTCCAGCAGTCCGTGGAAGACGAACAGGGCCCGCGGCCCCGGGCCCAGCAGGCCGAGGTACCGGTGCACCGCCGCCTGGTCGGCAATGAAGGGGTGGGTGTGGTACCGCGGGTTGTTCGCGATGTCCCAGACGTGCAGGTGGGCGGCCTCGCGTCCGTGCCGCTCGCTCAGCCAGCCGGCCAGGCGCCGGATGTGCGTCGACTTCCCGCACCCGTCGATACCCGTCAGGCAGATCAGGGGAACCTGGCTTTCCGCTCCGATGAATGGATCGTTCATGACGGCAGTATACCGGAAAACCATGAAACGCCGCACCGGCCGCCCCGCGGCCGTCCGGCCCCCGGCCGCCGCCCTCCGAACGGCTGGCGCAGGCAAGGTTTTGCCCGCCATTTCCCATCCCCAACGCTCCTTCCCTGGCAGGAAGGGGGCCAATGGTTTCTCGCGGGGGGGGCAAAAATTCTTCCCCCCCCTGTAACCCCTGGCTGTTTTTGGGTAAAATGAAGGTGAGACCAGGAAAAACTGGACGACGGAGGGTACTATGAACAAATTTTCGCGAAAAGTCCTTTCGGTCATCATGGTCCTGGCTTTTCTTTTCCAAATGGTGGCGCCCGCGGTGACCTGGGCCCAGGAAAGCCAGAAGGCGACGATCGACAAGGCGATCGCCGAGTACCAGGCCACCTACGACAAGATCATGGCCCTCGAGCCCATCGAGCTGGGTGGCATCGCCAACTTCACGCTCGGTGCCATCGACACGGTCAAGAGCTGGGGCGCCGACATCAAGGGCTTCTTCACCGGTGAATCCGAGGAAGAGCGCGCCGCCCGCAAGAAACAGGAAGAATACGACAAATACAAGGCCCAGATCGACCGGGCCAACCAGGACATCGAACAGCTCAAGAAAGACGCCCAGGCCACGATGGAGGCCCTCA
>CAZKPI010000480.1:3014-4412 GCA_964554555.1 uncultured bacterium | reverse complement strand
CACCGCACCAGCCGCGGCGGACCTGTTTGCCTTCACCCTGTCGGCTCCGCCCAGCCAGACGCTGGGCGTGGTCGGCCAGCCTGGGCCGAAGTTGGCCCCCAAGGGGTATCTGCAGGCCGGCACGGTCTACCAGCTTCCCTCCGTCGGCAAGCTCTACGTGACCTTCAAGGAAGAGAACCGGCTGGAACTGTCCAAACAGGCGAGATTCGAGATCGCCGGCACCCGCGTGCGGCTGTTCACAGGCGACGTCTGGTGCCGCCTGCAGAGCACCGGGCGGGACATCGTCGTGGAGACCCCCACCGGCACGATCACCCCGCTGGGCACCCGCTTCTACGTCGAGGCCACGCCCAAGGCCACGCGGGTGACCCTCGAGGAAGGCCAGGTCATCCTGCGCACCCGCACCACCACCGTTTCCCTCAAACGGCCGGGAACGTTGTTCATGCTGCCCGACGGGGCGATCACCACCGAGTTCGAAACCCGGGACGTGGCGGTGAAGATCCCCAACTCGCACCTGCCCGCACCCCGCACCCTGGAACGCCCGCCGCAGGCAGGTTCCCTGCAAGACGGGTATTGACCAACCTTCCGATAACCCCAACGGATTTCATCCCCCCCCCCCCTTGCCAGACTACCCCATTGGAACCGTTTTGATCTGCGACGTCACCCTGATGATCACCTTCGTCGGCGGCCAAACCTCCATCGAGCCGGCGAGAAGGCTCACGTGGGCGTGCCGCCTGCCGCCGCCCGGGCTGGGACCATCAGGTGTTCCTCTGGCGATGGAGGAGTTGAAGAAGGCACGGGCAGAGTTGTGGGAGGGAGTCCGAAAGATCATCGGCGAGCTCGAGAAGAACCCCCGCGTGGATTGGGTGTCCTTTCACAAGGTGGAGTATCAGACCAATCTGACCGAGCCGGTGTTCACGACGAGTTTCATCCGGAAGCTCGTCGCGGGGTCACCAGGGCATTCCAGCATCCCCAGTGATTTCTGAAGCACCTGAGGGAAGGAAGGGAACGGACATGAGACGTGGTCTTGTGGTTTTCCTGATCCTGGGGGCTCTCCTCCCCGCTCTTGGGCAAGGAAGCGGAAAAGGGACCACCCCACCTCTGATCATGCTCATCGAACATGGGGCGAAGATGCAGACGATCCGGAATTTCGTGGAGAAGCATCCGGAAAGTCTGTTCCAACCAAAAGTGGACGTGCACGGGAAAAACCTGGGAACGCCGCTGGCCCAAGCGGCCCTGGCCGGCCGGAAAGATGTGGTCTTGTTTCTCCTTTCGGCAGGAGCCGACCCCAACGCGCGGGATTCGGCCGACAAGACGCCGATCCATGCCGCCGTCGTGACGATGGACCCGGAGACGCTGGCGATCGCTCGTGCTCATGGCGGGGACGTCGGGTACCGGGCG
>CAZKPI010000480.1:0-3004 GCA_964554555.1 uncultured bacterium | reverse complement strand
CCCGCCTCTGCTGGAGATTTTTGCCGCCTGTGGGTATGAGGGAACCGGGCAGGACCGGTCCATGGAAGGAAATCTGCGGTTCCTTCTCCCCCTGGCCGAACCGACCGACGAGGATATTCAAACCTTGATCCGCCTGGTGCGCTCCATCCAAGGCTTCGCCTCGCCTGTGACACTCGCCTCGCGAAGGCGCAAACTGAGGATCGTGCAGGAGTATCTGCGCCGGGCAGGAAAACCACACAGCGAGTTGGACGCTTTCACCGCCTCGTTGGAGCGTTAGGGGAAGAAGGGCTGACAAGGAAGCTTGGCGGCGCGAGGGTCAGGGTAGCGAGGAATACCAGCCGGCGAACACGGCGATGTGGTAGGCGAGCAGGTAGAAGGTGACGGTGCCTCGATAGACGCGGGCGCCGCCCCGGTCGGGGCGGGCGATGTACCAGCCGCCGGCCGCGACGGCCAGGGCGGCCACCATTCCGGGGTAGACCAGCAGGTTCGTCCCCCCTCCCGGGAAGCGAAGGCCCGCCGCCCGCCAGAGCAGGGCGTAGGCCGCGGCCACGTTCACCGCCAGCAGGGCCACGGCACCGGCCGGGGTCAGGCGGCCCGAATAGGAATCGACGCCTTCGCGCTCCTCGTCGCGGCCGAAGGTCTTGCGGCCGAACTCGAAGACGTCGAAGACGAACCAGTGCCCGAGACAGAACAGGAGGAACGCGTCGTCGGCCTGGGCGGGCTGGCGGCCCGTGGCTACGGCGTGGATGAGCATCCCGAGCAGGCTGGCCGAGAAGGTGTGGGTGATCGCGTAGAGTTCGAGCTGGGGGCGGAGCCAGTCGCCGACGAAGAACTCCATGCGCATCAGCAAGGTGAAGCAGAGCAGGAAGACGTAGGAGACGAACACCGGCCAGCCGAGGTTGGCGGCGAGCACCCCTTCGAGCAGGAGGCAGAGCAGGGTTCCCGTGCCGAACTCGCCAAGGCCGATCAGGCCGCGGGCCAGCGGCCGTTCGGGGTTGTGCTCGCGGTCGACCGCGTAGTCCTTCACCTCGTCGAACATCCGCATGTGCAAAAAACACAGCCAGATCAGGGCATACCCGGCCAGCAGTCGCGGCCAGTCGACGGGGTCGGCACCGGCGGCGGGCGGGCGGGCCAGGGCCGCGTTGGCCGCGAAGAAGGCGGCCACCATCAGCGAGATGCCAAACGGCTCGTGGCGTTCCCGCAGGAACTGCCACCAACGGGCGATCAATCCAGGGTTCATGCGTTCACCGGCCCTTCTCCAGTGCTGGTGGGGGATGGCGGGCACACCAGCCTACCATGAACGGGAGGAGGTGGGAATGGGGAAATGACGGCCCCTTGGCGGTGCGCGAAACGGGCGTTTCGCGCCGCCCTCCGCGGCGGCAAAGGGGAAGCCCTTCCGACGTCGTGTCGGTCGGGTCAGCAGGGCGAACGCCAACCTTGGCAACGCCGTCTGGGCGGGAGGAGCTCCGCCCCGCCCCGCGGCCTCGCCAGGAACCGGCGGCCCCTGGACCCCTGTGGTCTGCCCGCCGGGTTCACAGGCGCAGTCCTTTCCGGCGCATGGCCTGGATCTGGGCGAAGGTGGGGTTGCGGGTGTGGGGGGTGCCGGTCGACCGGTTGGGCTCGCCGACCAGCGAGCCGTTCGCCTGGACCTGCCGGAGGACGTCGAGGAGGGTTTCCGCCTCGACCCGGCTCGATTCCATGGGGATGTCGAGATACGAGGTGAACCGCTTCACGTCGATCTCGCGGCGGGCCACCAGGCGGCCGTCGTCGATCTTCTCGTTCATCCAGTGGATGGTGAAGCCGACCGGGCGGCCCTCTGACCAGGCCCACAGGTCGCACATGGTGCCGCGGTGCTCGGGCAGGAGCCCGTGGTGGATGTTCAGACAGCCGATCTTGGGCAGGCCCAGGATCTCCGCCTTGTAGATGTTGCGGGTGCGCAGGTTGACGATCAGGTCAGGGGCCCCGCCCTGGCGCAGGTGAGCCAGGGTGGCGGGTTCGTTCATACTGCCGCACCGGAAGACGGGCAGGCCGCGCCTTTCCAACAGGCGGACGCGCGGGTCGCCGCACCGGGCCTGTACGAAGTTGCGAAGCAGAGCCAGGCCCACCCGGGGAGCGCCCAGCACCGGCAGGCCGATGGCGTTGCGCAGAACCAGCCAGGCCGGGATGCGCAACAGAACGACCTCCTGCACCGTCACTCCTGGCGGCAGACGGGCCGGGTCGGTGACCTGCGTCAGCAGGTGCAGGTAGTTGTCGCGAACGTAGGTGACATCAGACGTGACGTAAACGACGCGCATCTTCCCTCCCGGGAGTTTTGGGGGCACCTGACCGAATGGTCCGAAACCTGAACAACAAAGTCATGTGTCCCCGCACCTTCCCCGAACCTTCCGAAAGTTCCGAAATCCGGTCACTTGTTGCCGGGGCGGCCGTAGCGGGCGTGGGCGTCGGCGAACTGGTCGGCGGCCATGGCGGCGATCAGGGAAATCTCGCCGGCCACGACGGCGCCGGCGGTGATCTCGGCGAGCTTGCGGGCCTTGCGCGGGCCGTCGCACTCGATGATCTGGAGGCACAACTGCTGGGTGGGCAGGCGGGTGCCGCCGCCGATGGTGCCGACCATGATGCCGGGCATGGTGACCGAGACGACCAGCTTGCCGTCGCGGGCCTCGAGCTGGGTGACCCCGGTGGCCGACTCGGCGACGCAGGCGGGGTCCTGGCCGCAGGCGATGAAGAGGGCGGCCAGCACGTTGGCGTAATGGGCCTGCGAGCCGAACGAGTGCGAGTGCAGGGCGCTCATCTGGGCCACCTGGGACAGCCGGACCATCCGCTCGGTGGTGGTGTGGAGGAGCCGCACGACGAGGTCGTCGGGAATCGCCACTTCGGCCACCACGCGTTTGCCGCGGTTGCGGGTGAAGTTGACGCCGTTGATCTTCTTGTCGCCCGACAGGTTGGTCTCGAGGAACCAGTCAGCAATCTTCCCCTTGTACTCCTGAAGAATGTGATGGATCGC
>CAZKPI010000479.1:0-4424 GCA_964554555.1 uncultured bacterium | reverse complement strand
TGGGGTGACCTCCATAGGGTGTGTGATGGTCACCATGGAACCATAGGCCCCACCCAACGAGAAGATGTGGTTCATTGAGCGCTTACGTCGTTCCAACATCTGGATAGGGGCGGATGGGTCTTCATGTGGATGGTCATGAGGGCGAAGGCGGTCAGGTAGCGAAAGCACCTGTTCAGATACTGCCAGGGGACCGGCCCCGGGATTGGCTCGCGGAGGAAGGATTCCACATCCCTGAAAGCGCCAAGCTCATGCAGAGCCAGCTTGGAGGGGTCGATCTTCAACTGCTTGAGGGCTTTCAGCCAGACCGGGGTCTGTTGCCCTGGGTTCTTCTTCATGTTCACCTCGACTGGTGGCGATCGGCGAAGGTAGGGTTGCACCATGGGGAACGGGGGGCTGATTGGTCCCCCACCGGAATTGCCGAATTGCCTCTGGATTTTGGATAAGACCTTTAACTCTTATGCGCTGATTTCTTCATGGGATAGGAGGGAGATATCCCTGACTCCCTTATTCTATAAGCATTCGTAAATCGGGAAAACTCTATTTTTTACCCCTGCTTCCTTTGCCCAAGCCGATCTCCAAGGATTGCCGGCTCCCCAAAAGCAGGTGGCCATCTGCGGTAATCAGCGGTGATTCCCTGACCCTGGTGCGCCACCGGACCTACCCACCATCTTGCCCGAACGGTTCGCGCCGCCTGCCCGTCCCTCCCCCGCTCTGGGTAGAAAATGGATAACACCCAGTCATATCCCAAACTTTTGTCCAAGAAGTAAGACACGGTACACTCTCCAAGATAAGGTTGTGGGGCCTGCTACTGATTTCCCTGCGGCAGGACCAGAGAGAGTTCCGGGGACATGATACGGAATTCCTGGAAGGTCCAACACGAACCTGGTAGAATCTCGTTGGCGGCCCGGGACGATGTTGACGCACGCGTCCGGAGTGCCGCGTCGCCGGTCCTCAAAGCCAGCACACGAACCGGGGAAACAGCATGAGCGGATTCAGTGATCTGATCGAGGGAATGGCGCGAGGGCGTGATTGGCGCTTGATGGGCGACAACAGCGAGGTGCGGAACCTTCTGGACCGGGTTTACGACGAGCGGTACCACAAGGCCAGGCATCACAAGGACCGCTTCCAGGTGCGAGTGAACCTTCAGAAGAAGGAAGACGCCGCCTCGTATGCCGGTTGGATCACCGCCGAAAACCCGACGTCAGGTCCCTATCAGGGCACCTCCTTCGTCTGGTTCCCGGGAGACCAGGGAAGTGTTGCCGTCCTGGTCATCGGGACGGATGGCTTCGGTTCAGACACGTCCATCCTGGGTCGGCCGGGCCACGGGCGGCGGCTTCGAGCTTTGTCCAAACTGCACAAAGGCAAGATCTGGGTCAAGCCTGATCTCCTGGATATCGCTACGGAGATTCCGGCGGTGGTCATGCACTCATGGCCGGAGATCCCTTCCGCGCTCAAGGCCTATGCCCGGGTCATCTACGCGGCAGTCCCCGTCCGAAGCCCACCGGATAGCGAGGCGGTAGCCGATCTGCTCGACTTGTTCTTTCATGAGCATGAAGTGCCCCTGACCGGGGAAGCCAAAAGCCGCTGGGAGAATCGGCTCCAGGAGATGGCCGGCGCGGTGTTCCCGGTGGTTGATCCGGATGACGTTCTGGCCATCCTTCGCGAGAGGCGGTTCGTCGTGCTGGAGGGTCCGCCCGGAACGGGCAAGACGCGGTTGGCCTACCAGATCGCCGATCGCATCGGATCGGCCACTCGGGTCCAGTTTCACGCGGCCCGCACGTATGAGGATTTTGTGGTTGGCCTTTTTCCTCGTCCGACGGGGCAAGGTCTGGCCTTCGATATCCGGCCCGGCGATCTGCTCTTGGCCAACGCCGCCGCCCGGGAGAGAGAGCACGTCCTGGTGATTGACGAGATCAATCGCGCCGATTTGGCCCGGGTGCTGGGAGAGGCGGTCGTGCTTTTCGAAGCGGGAGAAACGACACGGAGCGTGCGGCTTCCCCATACACCAGGCGGTTATGAATCCGAGTTTCGACTGTCCCCGCATTTGCGTGTGCTTGGCACGCGGAACACGGCCGACCGGACCATTGCCCCGATGGACATTGCCATCCGCCGGCGCTTCGCTTTCATCGAGATGTGGCCTGACCTCCAAGCTGTCGAACGAGGCGACGTTGACTTCGCCATCCGGGCCTTTGCAGATGCGATCAGCACATTTGTCGAGTTCTCGGACCAGGACACCCTGCGTCTCGTTCCGGGTCACGCCTATTTCCTGGATCCGCGCCCCGATCTCGATCTGGTCGGGCGGCCGGATCGGGTGGCCCGGCGCATGCGATTTGAGCTTCTGCCTCTCTTGCGGCATTACCTTGAGGAGAAACTGTGCGGGCCCGCCAGCGAAGCTGTCGCCGGCCTCGCGGATCGGATCGAAGCTCTGCTCTTGGCGCGGTGATGCGGCCGGGCCAGACCAAAAGGGGCCGTGTTCGGGCCTCACTGATGGATCCGATTTCCTCGGCGCGTCCGTTGCTGAGGGGATTCGACCACGGGGAGGCGATCGCCATGTACGCTCGTGACGTGGGAGCTGTCGGTGATCGATGGGTTGATCCTTTCCTGGCCGCCAATGTGGTCGGGTTTCGCCGTCTCGAACTTCGGCACGAAGTGCGTGCGGATCCCGAGCTTCGGGTGATGTTGAAACCAGGACCCCGGATCGGTGCCATACCTCTTCTCAGCCCAACCACCCGAAAAGTCACCGCCGGTCTTCTCATTGAACCACGGTTCCGCTGGGTTGCCCTGGGGGCGGTGTTCAATGCGATCGGTTTTGCCGTTGAGCCAACCCTGGGTGGTGCCCAGCTTGTGCCAGGTTCGGCGCGGGAGGTTCCCCCGTGGATGCTGGCCGGTCCCGTCATCGAACGTATTGCTTCCATGTTGCGTCATCGGCGTCGGGGTTTTGCCGTTCGCGAAGAGGTTCGGACCAATCCCCGCGGGCGTGTCGACTGGACGGAATGGGCCACGAATCACGTTTCTCGGGGCGCGTGGACGACATTTCCCTGCCGGTTTTCCGAACCCGACGATGATCCCGAATTGATCGCCTGCGTCCGATGGACCTTACAGCGTCTCGAGGAGGATCTGGGGACGGTTGCCTGGTCCCTCCCCGCAAGGTATTTGCTCAAGCGGGCCGCCGAAATCCATGCCGAAATCGGTTCCGGAGCTCTACGACGGCCGTCCCGGGCTTGGGCAATGACGGGGGCTTCCGATTGGGTTGCGGCGGCCGTCGAGGCCATGACCTGGGTTATGGAGGAGCGCGGCCTTGGCGGCGCCAGAAGCCTCGATGGGCTTGCCTGGCATCTCTCGATCGACGCCGTCTGGGAAGCTTGGGTGGCGAAATTCGCTTCGGATCTGGCTCGACATCTCGGCATGGTGGCCAGTCCATTCCAGGGGGCAAAGCGGACGTTACGCTGGGTTGGCCCCGTTCAGTCGATGGGGGCACTGATCCCGGATGTCGAACTTCGAGGAGCGGAGCGGGTCGTCTGGCTGGACGCCAAATACAAGGCACATCTGGAGCTTCTCACCCGTCGCGGGTGGGGTGGGCAATCCGAAGAGGTTCGCCGAGAGCATCGCGGAGATCTCCACCAGGCCTTGGCCTACGCTTCGCTTGCGGACGCTCCCCAGGTCGATACACTCCTCATCTATCCGCAGGTCGGACAGGGGGACCGGCAAGCGGCGACCGTCGCGACCGTGACGTCCGGCCGCCGCCGGGTCCGATTGGTTCTGGCATCGATTCCATTTGGCTTCCGCAATCCCGAGCATCAGGAACACTGTCTTCGTTCCTTTCGCGACCTTCTTGCATCCTGAAAGATGGGATATCCCGAGGTCTTCCCATCCTGCGCATCCTCCGCACGATTGCCGGTGATGTCTACCGCCTGGTCGACCGGAGGTGCCGGATGACCACTGCTGAGAACAAGCTGGAATAGCTGAGAAAGCGGTTGGGCCGATTCACGAAGTTGTCGCGATGGCTCCAAAAGCTCTTGGCTCCGACCGTTGAGCGGGCTCTGCTCTTCCTTGACGAAAAGCTCCTTCCCACGACCTCCAACGCGGCCGAGCGGACCAACCGGCGATTTCGGAAAATGTAGCGGGCGATTTATCGTGCCCGGGCAACGACCCGTATTCGCCAACGTGTCGCCATCGACCTCCTGAGGGAAGATCATCTTGCCCCGAGATACGAGGCCTCCCCACCGGTATCGCCAGGATGGAGTCAACCAGGGTTGTCGGGGCCGGTCGCCGGGTGGTAGGTTACCTGGCTTCGGGGAAGGAGGGCTCTCGGCATTGCCACCAGATCGTGAAATACGCGGATCTGATGTATTGCGAGCCCGAGGAGATGGGGACCATTACCGACGAAGACCGCCGGAATCTGCAGGAAGTTCTGGATGCCCAGG
>CAZKPI010000478.1:0-4426 GCA_964554555.1 uncultured bacterium | reverse complement strand
CCTGGTGGCCGCCGGCACCGGAGTGGGCCTGGTGGTGGGACTCGGCGTCCTCTTCGGCGCCCGGGCCCTCGGCTGAACAGGATTTGTACAAGGAGGAGAAATGTATGAGTGAAACGACCCGCCAGCTGATCATCGAGTTCCTGAGGGTCTTGATCATCATCCTGGGCGGCGATCCCCCCCGGGCGTTCCTGGCGGCCGCCGCCCGGTTCGGGGTTGCACCGAAATGCGTCCAGGGGATCTGGGAGAACCGGTAGGCCGCCGCCGGCGTGACCGCGCCGCGGCCGCGTTCCACCATCGGAAGGAGGAATCTGTCATGTGGAAATTCGGACCGTTCCTGCCCGACCTGCTCTCGTCTTTTTTCCGCGGGACGCCGGCCCCCAACAAGCCGGAAAAGCGGCCCACCGCCGGGGTGCCTGCGTGGCTCTCGGCGGGGAACCTGCTGTTCCGCCTCGTCGAGCTGTTCCGGCAGGAGGAGACGGTCGACGTCCTGACCTTCGCCGAGGCCATCCAGTTCTTTACCCGGCACCGGCCGGCGGACGCGCGGGTGGCCAGGGGGGCCATCCTGCGCCGTCAGGATCCGCGAGGCACCCTCATCTTCCAGGTGTTCCTGGACGAAGGCGGTCAGCCCCTCTTCGACCTGCCGGAGGGAGCCCGTGGGCGGAAGGTGCGCGTCCGGATGATGGACGAGGAGCTCGAAGAGGCGTTCGATGGCTCCGATCTCATCGTGGTGGAATAGGAGGAAAGACCCATGGCCCTTCCCATTCTTCTCAAGATCCTGGCGGTGATTGTCGGCCTGGCGGTGACAGCCCTGGTGATCCTGCACTGGCGCACCATCGTCGACGGGTGCCGCGGGCGGCAGGAACTCGTCGAGAGCGACCGGGCCAACATCGCCTTCTCGCTCCAGGAAAAGTTGCAGACCGGCCAGTACAAGACCGTTTACGGCGTCTTCAACACCCGCACCAACACCCTGAAGGAAGCCGAGGCGGTCGAGTCGGCGAAGATCGACCATGATCTGCGGGAGGTCCATCGCGACAGCCCGCTCGTCATCGTGAGGTGAACCGCATGTGGCATTGGGTGTGGTGGATCTTGTGTGCCCTGTTCGTGGCGGGGGCCCTGACTCTGGCGGCGATCCAGTCCTGGGTCCGGGAGAGGGCCACCCAGCAGACGGCCTACGCCGAGGTCATCCGGGAACACCTCGATTCGGGGAACTACCGGGTGGTGGCCGGGGTGTTCACCCGTCGCGGTCAGCTCCAGGACCAGACCGCCTGGGAGTGCGAGACGATCGACCAGGATCTGAAGAACCGCTTCCGGGGCCATGACCGGTTCCGCCTGGAGGTGTGACATGGGAGTGCAGATCGACATCAGCGGGTGTCCGCCGCTGTCCGACCCGGCCGCCCAGGAACTGCTCCAGATACGGATTGCCACCGCCCTGCGGCGCCAGTTCGGGGAGGCCGCCTTCCAGGCGGGCGAACCGGTCTTCCGGCTGAACCCCGCCCGGCCGGCCCTTCCAACGCCCGACCGGGCTGGCCCGGGCTGGAGCGCGGCCGGCCAGGGGCCGTCCGCAACCGCTCCGGGAGCGGGTGACGAGCTTTCCCTCGAGGAGCGGGCCCGGCAGTACCAGGCCGTTCAGCCCCGGTGGAACTTCGGCCGGCTCATCCTGTCAGGGGCGGTCCGCGAGGAGATCGCCCAGGCCCTGGCCGCCATCGAGCATCAAGAGCGGGTGTTCCAGGTCTGGGGCCTGGGGGACATCGAACCGTTCCCCCGCTCGATCCTCAACTTCCACGGCGCGCCGGGCACCGGCAAGACGGCGGCCGCCCATGCGGTGGCCCATGCCCTGGGCCGGCCGTTCATCGAGGCCTCCTATGCCCGGATCGAGAGCAAGTTCCACGGAGAGGGGCCGAAGAACCTCGAGGCCCTGTTCCACGCCGCCCGCCGGGATGGGGCGGTGCTGTTCGTCGACGAGGCGGATTCCCTGCTCTCGAAGCGGATCGCCCACGTGACCCAGGGGGCGGAGCAGGCCATCAACTCCCTGCGCAGCCAGCTCCTGATCAACCTCGAGCGGTTCACCGGCGTGGTGATCTTCGCGACCAACCTGGTCGGCCAGTACGACCCCGCCTTCGAGACGCGGGTCCGGAGCGTGGCCTTCCCCCTGCCCGACGAGGCGGCGCGCACCGCCATCTGGCAGGCCCACCTCGTCCCCGGTCTGCCCCGCGCCGGCGACGTCGACCCTGCCGACCTGGCCCGCCGCTTCCCGGCCTTCTGCGGCCGCGACATCAAGAACGCCGTCGTGGACGCCGCCATCTCCCTGGCCCGCCGCGGGGGGGCGGCCCTTTCCCACGCCGACCTCATCGCCGCCGGAGAGCGCCTGCAGGCCTCCCTGATCAACCAGCACCAGGATGGCCCCAAGGCCTCTTCCGCGGTTGGGGCGGCGACGGCCAGGAAGATCCGGCACCACCTCCGCCATCGCCCAGGCCCAGGCCGTCATGCCAGACCATGAGCAGGCCGGACGGTAGCCGATTGTAGGACGAAACTGCCGATGGCGCGGGTTCCACGGCACGACTCGCCTGCGGTGGTCGAGGTTCGCCCCGCCGCCCTGGATGTGCCGGTTGTTGATAACCTCCGGGTGGATGATGGTCATCTCAAGGCACAGGAAGCCAATCCGGCGATTGGCGGTGGCGCGTCTTCACAGGGGCGGAAAGATTTGAACCGAGGGACCGGTGCCGCCTTTCTGTCGCCCGAAAGGAGATGGACGATGGAACGCCCGAGCAGGAAAACCCAACAGGAGATCGATCGCGAGTTTCTCGACCTCTTCCAGCAGGTTTCGTTCCGGTTCTTCGACGCCTGCCTGCGGGCCGATGATGAGGGGAAGGCCGTCCGGGTCGACCTGGCCAGGGTCGGGAAACTGCGGGCTGACTGCCTGGGCGAGATTGCCGGGGGCCGCCTGCCCCTCCTGGACGCGGCGGATATCGAGAACATCGTGCAGAAGGTCCTCGCCCTCGTCGACCGCCCCCTGGCCAGCCTGCCGGCCTCGGTGGCCGACCAGATCCGCCTGCTGACCCGCCTCGACCGTTGCCCGCCCATGGCCCATGGCAACCGGGCGGAGTGGAGTTCCTGAAGGCTGTCGCCGGGCGGGAGGGGGAAAGCCGCGGAGGGGGAAAGCCGCAAAGGAAGCCGCCCGGTTCCGGCGGCTGGATCCTCACCGCCATCATCCTTCTCTACGGCCTCGGCAACACCAACTGGAACAAGGTGGTGCCCGCCCTCATGCTGACGATCCTGTTGCGGCGCCGGGTCGAGCACGAGTCGGAAAAGGCCCGCCGGGTGCGGGAAGCCGCCAGACAGGCGGGCACCCCGGCCGTCAGCCCTCAGAAGGATGGCCGGCCGCGCGTGACCACTGCCGCGACCCCTGTACTGCCGCAGGCTGGGGAAAGCCCCGCGGCCGGGTCCTCCGACCCCTGGCATTTCCTGGGCGTGAGCCGCCTGGCCGATCGCGAGGAGGTTGACCGGGCCTACAAAAAGAAGCTCAGCGGCCTGCATCCCGACCGTTTTGCGGTCGTCGACGCCGAGATCAGAGGTCTGGCCGAGCAGAAACGCCAGGCCATGGAAGCCGCCTACCAGGCCATCTGCCGCATTCTGGACAACGATCCGGAGGAACCGGAGGTCTACCAGGCCGAAGTCGACCTCGAGAACGCCATCGAGAAACGCCGGTTGGCACAGGAAAAGCGCCTGTTGCCCTGGTCGAAACTCCAGATCCCCATGTCCGCTGGAGGTTCAGGCATTCTGGCCAAGGGCCTGGGTGCGGCAGGAATGATCCCGTTGGGCTGGAACCTGATTGGAATGGTAGGGAGTTGGGTGAGGGGAGGGGCGACGGCAGGTGAAGGGGACCAACCATCCAAGCACCCCCGTCCCGCCTGGGCCCTGGATTCCTGGAAATGGCTGGCGGCCTCCTCCGGCCAGGCTCTGACCACCCTGCTTCCCAAGCCAGGGAAGGACTTCGAGGACGAAGCCCGCCAGAAACTCGACGACCACAGTTTCCGGGCCTTCGGCCAGGCGCTGGCCCAGGAACTGGCCAGTGACCCGGCCACAGCCGGCAACGTGCAGGGCCTCATTACTGTCCAGTGTCCGATCATCGAACGCGCCCTGCGCGGCATGCTCCTGCCGCTCCTGCGCGACCTCGGGCCCCGTCTTCGCCCTCATTGGTCCGCCAAGGAGTCTGGCCGGAAGGTCTTCGACCGGTTGTTCGCCGGCGGCGACCGCTGGACCCTGGGCTGTCTGGAGCAGGGCCTGGGGGCCATCCACCGCGCCCTGCGGGCCGGCGATGCCGAGATCGGCAACCGCCTCCCCTCCTGGTTCGTCCCGGTCTGCCGCCGTTTCCCCGCCGAGGAGCGTCCGGTGCTCGAGCGGTTCGCCGACGGTTTCTACCGGAAAG
>CAZKPI010000477.1:0-4430 GCA_964554555.1 uncultured bacterium | reverse complement strand
CGGAACGGCTCGCCCTGCAGGCCAGGGAGGCCGACGTTGCCCTGCGCGTGATCCAGGCGTTTGTGCAGGTGCTGAAAAAGCGCAGTCGCGCGGCGATCGCGGGCGAGACGCTGGCGGTCCTCCAGCGCCACCTGGACCTGACCCGGACCCTGTTCGAGGCCGGCGTGGTGCTGAGCACCGACGTTGCCACCACCAAGGTGAAGGTGCTCGAGGCCCGGCAGAAGCTGATCGAGGAGGAGAACGCCTGGGCCATTGCCCGCGAGGCCCTGGCCAACCTGCTGGCGGTGCCGGTGGCGACCCTGGGCGAACCGGCCGGCCTGGCGGTTGGTCCTTTGCCCGGGCCGGTCTGCGCCCCCGCGCTGGCCGAGGGAAACGTCGGGGACAACCCCGAACTGCGCCGATTCGAGGGTCTGATCCGGGGCCTCGACCGCAAGAAGCGGGCGGAGCGGGCGGGCGCCCTGCCGACGGTGGGCCTGCAGGCCAACTGGTCGACAGGCAACGCCTACACCGAGTTCTACGAGAACTGGAACGCCGTGGTCGTGGTCGACCTTCCCCTCTTCGAGGGGGGCCTGGCCCGCAGTCGGGCCCGGCAGGCCCAGCACGAGATCGACCGGGCGGTGCAGGGCCGCGAGCTGGTGCGGGAGAATCTGGAGCTGGCGCGGAAGACCAGCCTGCTTCGCCTGCACGAGATGGAGAAAAAGATCGCCCTGTCCGAAGAGGCGGTCAGGACCGCCCGCGAAAACCTCGAGCAGAACGAGCTGAACTACAAGGAGGGGACCGTCCTCAACACCGACGTCCTGGAAGCGCAACTGTTGTTGAACGACGCCAAGGTCTCGCTCAACAACGCCCTGTTTGATTACATCACCTGGCAGGCCGAACATGCCAAGCACGTCGGCCGCCTCGGGGAGTTCCTGCGGGCCGTTCTCGGCCCCGCCGCCGATTCCCTGCCTACCCTGTGACCCGGGAGAATCACCCATGAAGCCGCGCACCCTCCTCCTGCTCCTTCTCCTGCTCGCCATCCCCCTGGGGATCGGCATCGTCTGGCGTCTCCAGGTCATCCGCGGGGCGCCGAAGGTCGAGAACATCGCCGATTTCCAGAAGAAGAGCGGCATCCCGGTCGTCCTGACGAAGCCGGTGCGGAAGGCCGTAACCGAGCGGCTGTCCCTGCTGGGCACGGTCGCCCCCTGGAAGGAGGTCGAGGTCTCGGCGCGCGTCGGCGAGGAGATCACCAGTTCCGCCCTGGCGCTGGGCCTAGACGTGGCGCGCGACCAGGTGGTGGTCGAGCTGTACGACGAGGTGCTGGCCATCCGGGTGCGGCAGGCGGAGGGGGCCCTCGCCCAGGCGCAGGCCGTGCTCGACAAACTGCGGGCCGGCGCCCGCACCCAGGAGGTGAAGCAGAGCGAAGCCCGCCTGGCGGCGGCCGCGGCGGCGGCCGACACGGCCGAGAAGGAGCTGAAGCGGGTCAAGGAACTGCTGGGCAGGAACGCCATTCCCCAGCAGAAAGCCGAACAGCTGATCGCGGCCTACGAGGCGGCCCGCGCCGAGCTGGACGCGGCGCGCCAGCAGGTCAGCCTGGTGAAGGAGGGCGCCCGCAGTGAGGACATCCGGGCGGCCGAAGCGGCGGTGGTGCAGGCCCGCGCCGCCCTGGAGCTGGCGCAGGTGCAGGTGCGCTACTGCCGCATCCGGGCGCCGATGGACGGCACGGTTTCCCGCATCATGAAGGAGCCTGGCGAACAGACCGAGTCGGGGAAGCCGGTCTTCGCCATGGTGGCGCTGGATCCGGCCTTCCTCGACGTCGACGTGCCAAAGGACGAGATCCGGCGGGTGCGGCCGGGCATGCCGGCCCGCCTCTTCGACGAGCACAGCGGGTTCACGGTCGAGGGGACGGTCGCCGAGATCAAGCCCGATGCCGAGCCCCATTCCCGCACCTTCCTGGCCCGCATCCGGTTTCCCAACGCCGGCCGGCGGTTCCGGCCGGGCATGTTCGCCCGGGCCGTGCTTGATCTCGAGACCCGCGAGGGGGCGCTGGTCCTGCCCAAGGATTGCCTGAAGACGACCGAGGAGGGGACGGGGGTGTTCGTCGTCACCGGCGGCCGCTCCTCCTACCGGACGGTGCAGACCGGTCTGCGGGGCGAGGACGAGGTCGAGATCCTGGCCGGCCTCGACGACGGGGCGGAGGTGGTCCTGCAGGGGCAGAAGAACCTGGCTTCGGGCACCGCGGTCGACCCGGTCGAGAGGCTCTGAAAACCATGAACCTCGTCGGACTGTCGGTCAAACGGCCGGTCCTCGTCTCGATGATCCTGTGTTTCCTGGTCGTGCTCGGCCTGTTTTCCTACAGCAAGATCGGGCTGGACATGCTTCCCCGGGTCGACATCCCGGTCATCACGATCATGACCGTCTACCCCGGGGCCTCGCCCGAGAACATCGAGACGCTGATCTCGAAGCCGATCGAGGACGCGGTCAGCTCGACGAACGGCATCGACAAACTGCGTTCCGACTCGTATGAGGGCGTGTCAAACGTCATCATCGAGTTCGACGACGACGTCGATGTCGACGAGGTGGCGGCGGATGTGCGCGAGAAGGTCGGGGCGATCCGGGCCAGTCTGCCCGAGGACGCCAAGGAACCGGTCATCCTGAAGATCGACATCAACGCCCTGCCGATCCTGAGCCTGGCCGTCACCGGCGAGCGGCCGACCGAGGAGATCTACCGGCTGGCCAAGGACCAGGTCAAGGACGAGCTCCTGAAGATCGACGGCGTGGCCGACATCGATTTCATCGGCGGCCGCGAGCGCGAGATCCTCGTCGAGGCCAACCAGGAGACGCTGAAGGCCTACGCCCTGTCGCCGGTCACCCTGGCGGGTCTTCTCAAACAGAAGAACCTGAACCTGCCCGCGGGCCACATCACGCACCCGCGCAAGGAATACACGATCCGCATGGATGGGGAATTCCAGAGCGTCGACGAGGTGGCGCGCATGGGCGTGCCGACGGCCTCGGGCAAGCCGTACCAGGTGCGGGAGATCGCCCGCGTGCGTGACGGTTACGAGGAGAAGCGCCAGGAGGTGCGGCTGAACGGCCGGAAGGCCGTGGCCATGGTGGTCAAGAAGCGCTCGGACGCCAACTCGGTGCGGACCTCCGAGCTCGTGCTGGCCCGGGTTGCCGAACTGCAGAGGAAACTGCCCGACGACATCCGGATCGAGGCGGTGCGCAACCGGGCCACCTTCATCGTCGATTCGGTGGAGGACCTGAACGGGAACATCATCAGCGGCATCCTGATCACCGCGGTGATCCTGTTCGCCTTCCTGCATTCCTTCAAGGCGACGTTCGTGTCGGTGCTGTCGATCCCGATCTCGATCGTGGCCACCTACACGCTGTTGTACGCCGCCGGCTTCACCCTGAACATGATGACCCTGATGGCGCTGGCGATCAGCGTCGGCGTTCTGGTCAACAACGCGATCATCGTGCTCGAGAACATCTACGTCAAGCTGGGGAAGGGGCGGTCGATCGTCGATGCGGTCATCGAGGGGACGGGGGAGATCATGGTGGCGGTCTCGGGCTGTACCCTGACCAATGTCGTGGTGTTCATTCCCATCGCCTTCATGTCGGGCATCATCGGCCGGTTCTTCTACCAGTTCGGCATGACGGTCACCTTCGCCACCTTCGTCTCCCTGCTGGTGGCCTTTACGCTGACGCCGATGGCCGCGCGTTTCCTGCTCTCGGCGAAGGATGCGGACCCCGCCCAGAAATACCGGTTCGGCCGCTATTGGGACGCGATGTTCGGGCGGCTGTCGCGGGTCTACCGGTCGGTGCTCGAGGCGGGCCTGCGGTACCGGATCGTGGTGCTGGCCGGTACCGTGGGGCTGGTCGCGGCCAGCTTTCTGCTGGCCCCCTTCATCGGGTTCGAGTTCGTGACCGAGCCCGATCAGGGCGAGTTCGACATCACCGTGAAGATGCCCCCCGGTTCCTCGCTGGCCAACACCGACGCGGTGTTGCGGAAGATCGAGGCCACCCTGCTGGCCATGCCGCAGGTGCGGTTCGCCCTGACCAAGCTGGGCAAGACCGAGTCGCTGATCGGCGGTTCGGGGTCGGGCACCAACATCGGGGAGATCAGCGTCAAACTGCGGGCCGACCGCGGCATGTCCACCGACCGGTTCATCGCTCTGCTCACCCCCCGGGTGGCCAACCTGCCCGAGGCCGAGCTGAACATCCGCAAGACCGGCCTGATGGGGACCAACGAGTCCAAGTTCCAGGTCGACATCACGGGGGACGACCTGGCCACCCTGCAGGGCCTGGAGAAGAAGGTGCTGGAGATCGTGCGGGGGACGCCGGGGACGGTCGATGTGCTCAGCAGTTTCCAGAGCGGGAAGCCGGAACTGCGCATCACCCCGCGCCGCGACGAGCTGACCCGGTTCGGGGTGACCGAGGCGTTCCTG
>CAZKPI010000476.1:0-4440 GCA_964554555.1 uncultured bacterium | reverse complement strand
TCCCGTGCAGGATGAAGAGGCCCTCGAGGTGTTCGAAGCCGGGAGCGCGGCCGAGGGCGGTGAGGAGCTCGTCCTCGGCCGCCAGGCCGGTCGGTTCGGCGCGGGTGCCGGCGTTGCGGCGGGTGAGGCGCTCCCAGAGCAGGCCGAAGAAGCCCGGGGGAAGGGCGTTCTTCCCGTGCAGGACGGCGTCGCGCCAGACCCGGCGCGGGAGGTCGTCGAGCATCCGGAAGCCCGAGACGGCCAGGGAGGTCTGATACCACGCCTGGATCTGGGCCGGCTTCAGCAGGGCCATGTCGTGGTCACTCCATGCTCTCCAGGCGCTCCTCGATGAAGGACTTGATCTTCTGGACGTCGGCGAAGTTGTTGCCGCAGTAGCGCAGGATCTTCAGCTCCTCGCGGGTGACCCGGCCGCCGTTGAACAGGAAGGCCTGGGTGACGATCAGTTTGTACAGCTTGATCAGTTTGCGGTCGGTGATCTCGACTTTCAGCTCGTCGGCGAGGACGGCGATCAGGGTCTTGAAGGCCTTCGTCATGCGCTCTTCGCCGAGCAGGAGGGCGTCTTCCTGACCGATCATGCGGGGCAGGACCTCGTTCAGCAGGTAGCGGTGGATGAGCAGGAAATCGTCTAAAGTACAATCCGATTCCCAGGGGCGCTCCTTCGCGAAGGCGCGGGTCTCGAAGCGGATGCCGAACCGGATCAGGTCGTGGAAATGGGTGCCGCGGACAGGCAGGGTCTCGACCTTGAGGATGAACCGGTCTTTCAGCGCGTCGAACTCGCCGAAATCGGGGATTTCGTTGCTGGCCGCGAACATCATGACCAGGGGAACCGGCAGGGGCACGCCCTCCTGGTAATACTTGCGCTCGTTGATGACGGTGAGGAGCATATTGAGAATGGCCGAGTTGGCCTTGAAGATCTCGTCGAGGAAGGCGATGCGGGCCTCGGGGAGGTGACCCTTCACCTTGCGCACATACTGGCCGGTCTTCAGTTTCTGGATGTCGACCGGGCCCATGATCTCGCTGGGTTCGGTGAACTTGGTCAGCATGTATTCGAAGTAGTCGCCTTCGGCGAGACCGATGGCCTGGCAGAAGACCGAGACCAGCAGTGACTTGGCGGTGCCCGGGCGGCCGATGAACAGCATCGGTTCCTGGGCGGCGGCGGCGGTGACCATCAGCTTGAGCAGTTCGTCGCGGGCCAGGAAGAACTCGCACAGGCGGTTGTGGAGGGAGAGGATGCGCTCGCGCGCGGCGTTGATCTCGTCGGTGTTGGGCAGATCGATGGCCATGGGTGTGGTTCCTTGTCAGTGGGTCTGGGAGCGGAGGGCTTTCGACGCCTGCTTCACCCAGTCGGCGAAACCGGCGTCGGCGGCGAACGAGCGGGCGTGTTCCAGCCAGAGGGCGCGGCGGCGCTCCTGGAACTGGTGCTGTTCGAGGTTCTCGGGGACGAGATCGGCGAGGGTGCCGACCTCGAGGAAACTGAGGAGGGTCAGGAGCTCGTCGGTCATCTTCTCGTCGCGGGCCACGTAGACGGCGTGGTCGAGCCAGCGCATGGTGCGCTCGAGCATGCGGTCGAGCTGGAACCGGCGGACGGGGGAGCCGTTCAGGAAGAGGCAAAGGATGAAGTGTTCGGCGGCGTCGCGGAAGTCGGTCCAGCCGTGGGGAGGCTCGGGAAGGCGCGCCAGCAGGGCATTGAACAGGCGCTGTTCGTCGATCTTGCGCTGGAAGGCGAGGGACAGGCGGTAGATGTCGCAGTAGAGGGTGAGGTTGTAGAGGTCCCATGGGGCGGTGCGGCCGAGGTCGATGACGAGGGGCTCGATCAGGGCCTCGAACTCCTTCAGGGGGCCGAAGGCGGTGACCATCAGGAGCAGGAGGCGCTGGGCGCGGGCCTTGGTGTGGAGGGTGGCGGTGCGCTGGCGGGCCAGGGTGAAGTAGTCCTTCCACTCGGGGGCGCCGGCAGAGAACCTCTGGTAGATGGCCTGCGCCAGGGGCTTGCCGTCGCTGACGGGGGGGAAGGTCTGCTCGTCGAGGGCGTTCATCCAGGGGACACGGGCGAGTTCAGCGGCAAACTCCGGGTCATGGCGGGAGCACAGGGAGGTGGGGGGGGAGAGCGAGCCGGTGAACATGTCGTTGAGGGAGATCTCGCGGATCTTTTCCATGGTCAGGGTGTCCCACCAGCGGCGGGTGGCGGCTGAGCGGCGCTCGATCTCGGGCAGGTTCGGCCAGGCGGCGAGGTCGGCGGCCTTGCGGCCGGCCACCGATTTCGCCGCGTCGGTGAGGAAGATGGTGGAGACGAGCTTGTTGGCGAGTTCGGGCGAGAGGTGGGCGGCGAGCAGGATGCGGAACTGCTGTCGGACCAGCGCCACCAGCTGGACGGTCCCACAGCCCATCCGGACGAGGAAGTTGTTGACGTTCATGCGGATGCGCGGCTCGTCGTTGGCGGTCATCAGGCCGATGCGGTTGGCGCCGGCCTCGCGGGTTCCGGTGACCACCTGGTTCTCGCGGAAGGCGTGGAAGGCCCGCTGTTCGGCGGCGTAGCCGGTCCGCATCGAATCGACGGCCTGGCGGAAGATGTCGGCATCGTTGAACCGCCAGGCGTAGGCCAGGTGCAGGAGATAGTGCAGTTCGGCGTCGAGGCTGGGACTGCGGATGGCGGCCAGCAGGTTGCCGCGCTCGACAGCCGGCAGGCTGGCCTGGGCCAGGGGCTGGAAGCGGGGGTCGGTCTGGGCGAACTGCATGACCGAGTCCATCAGGGCGGCCTGGTCCTGGTCGAGGATGGCGGCGGTGGCCTCGCTGACCAGGGCGGACAGCCAGGCCTTCAGCGAGGCGCTGAGGTGGGCGCGCTGGCGCCAGGCGGCCACGTCCTCGACGTGGGCGAGCAGGTGCTTGTCGAGTTTCTGGAGCTGGCCGCGCAGGCCGGTGGCCTGGGCGGGGGTGACCTCAGGGGCGTTGTCGAGGGAGACCTTGCCCAGCATGGGGCCCTTGCCGCGGGAGAAGGAGAACCCGGCGGTGCGCAGGGTGCCGCCGGAGTCGGAGTCGTCGTCATGGAACCAGGAGGCCAGCGCGGCCACCTTGCGGTAGCCCCATTCCAGGAACCCGATGTCCTCTTCGGCGGGGGGGGCGCCGGGGCGGTGCGGGGAGCGGGCGCGGGCGGTCGTCTCGTCGAGGTCGATCTCGACGATCATGCGTTTTTTTTTGCGCCGGGGGATTCGGAGGTCCGGGCGGAGGCGAAGGGATCGACGCGGTGGAAGACGATCTCGGCCTGGAAGGTGATGAACTCGTCGAGGCGGCGGGCCTTTTCGGCCGGGAGCATGACGGCGCGCAGGGAGGAGCCTTCCCCTTCGATGACGAGGTGATCGCCCTGGGGGCATTTGAAAATGTCGAACAGCCGGGCTTCGGGCAGGCGGGGCAGGAGGGTGCGGCCGGCCGGAAGAAAGACGCGGCCCTCGAGCCGGTGGTAGGCGGGGAAGGCGTCGGAGAACACGCTGGCGAGGCCCTTGTCGGCCTGGCGGTTGGCGGCCAGGATCCAGATGCCGTCCTGGCGGGTGAACCAGGCCGAGAACCCCCCGAAGTGGCGGGTGGTCTCGTTGGCCAGGATGGCCTGCAGGCGGGCGGGGTCCCCGACCTGCCACATTTCGTGGGGGGCGGGGTCCTCGGTGGCGCGCAGGCGGGGGATGATGGTGATGCGGCCGGTCTCGTTCATCTGGGCCTGCTCGGGGGCGGGGCAGGTGACCTCGACGATGGTCGAGGCGTGCTGCCATTTGGGACGGAAGCTGAGCAGGCCGCCGTCGGCCTGGATGAGCAGGTGGGTGTTCTCGGGCAGTTTGAGCTGGGTGAGGCGCAGGCCGTTGCCCGGGTCGGAGAGGGTCCAGCCGGCTTCGACGTAGAACCCGGGCTGGCCGGGCACCAGGTTGAACTGGTGCCAGGTGCCGTCGGACGGCAGGAGGTCGAGGACCCAGCGGGAGGGCTGGGCGATGCGCAGGACGTAGAGGGGCGGGTCGAACCGGAAGCAGGCGAACTCGAGGCGGCCCTGCTGGATGAGGAAATGGCGGCGAACCGCCTCGAAGAAGACCGCCTGTTCGCCGGTGAGGATGATGATCTCGTCGCCGAGGCGGCCGTCGGGGGCGGGTTTGACCACGAAGGTGCGCAGAAGGCGCACCCAGTTGACGGGTTTGAGGTCGTCGGGGGGGGCGGGTGGTTCGGCCACCTGGCCGGCCAGGAGGCCGAGACCGCGGGGATGGAACAGGCCGAACAGGGCGGTGTCGGCCAGCCCGTCGCCGCTGACGCGGAACCAGACATGCCAGGGCGGCTCGCGTTCCTGGAGGAACTCGCCGTCGAGCTGGCCGACCTCCATCAGCCAGCGAACGGCGAACATCTCGGCGAGGTTGGCGAGGCGCAGGTGCATGCGGGTTGCGGGCTCCGGTGTCGGGGGGGCGCCGGCCGGGG
>CAZKPI010000475.1:0-4456 GCA_964554555.1 uncultured bacterium | reverse complement strand
TCGCGGGGCGGCGAATACGCTTCCTCCCCGGCCGCGGCTTTGGCCTGAGCGGCTTCGAGGGCGAGGGCCGCCCGCTGGTCGAGCAACTCGACGATGCGGGCATCGATCTGATCGATGGACTGGCGGGGGGACGGATTCTTCTCACTCACTACTCGATACCTCGTTTCCGTTCTGGTGTTGATGCCCCTCACCGGGCCGCCGGCCCGGCGCCTGGTCCGGGTGAAGCGGCGGATTTCGGGAAGCGGGGGCAGGCGGGATCGTTTTCCCGGCAATAGGGCCTCTCGTAGCCGCAAGGGGCGCCGGCGGTGTGAAAAACGCGCGGGGCGACCTCCCGACAGGCGGCGAGCATCTCGACGGCCAGGCGGCGGATTTCCCATTGCGCCTTCTGGCAGCAGCGCTGTTCGAAGAAGTTGAACAGACTGCGGGCGTTGAGGGTGAAGATCAGCTTGGTCTCCACGGCGTTGGGGAAGACGTAGCGCGCGTCTTCGGGCGGGATGCCGAGGGCCAGCAGGCGGCGGTAGGCCTTCAAGGCATGTTCGGTCGCGCCCTGGAACAGTTCGGCGGCCTCAGGACTGGCCTGGATCGAAGGCGGCACCACATAGGGCAGTTGTTCGAGTTTGTTGTACTCGACGTACCGCTGGCTTTCCTGGGAATAGGAGGCGATCCGGTGTCGGACGAGCTGGTGCGACAAGGCCCGCGACACCCCGTCGAGACTGAAGGTGAAACTGACGTGTTCGAAAGGGGAAAGGTGGTTGCGCAGGCGCAACATTCCCAGCAGGCGATCGATTTCCTTATCCCCGATCTTCTCGTCGATGCATTCCGCGGACAGGCTGGAATAACACCGCCGGGCGGCCAGGGCGACCAGCCGGTCAGGTTCGGGAGTATGCTTCAGCAGCCGGATATGCACGTACGCAGACGGGCCTCCGGACGCCCGGCAGGGAACAGCCGGCCAGACGTGACCGCCGGCGGGGGGGCCGGTCGGTCACGCCTGGCCAGGGAAAGGGTCACTGTTCGGGGGTGGGCTCGGTTTTGGGAGCTTCGGCGGCGGGGGCGGCGGCCGGGGCGGCCGTCTTGGCGGCGGGTTTGCGGGCCTTTTTCTCCTTGGCGGCGGCGGCCTGGGCGGCGGCGGCTTTCCGGGCATCGACCTTGGCCTGGAACCGTTCGACGCGGCCGGCGGTGTCAACGAACCGCTGTGTTCCGGTGAAGAAAGGGTGACAAGACGAGCAGACCTCGACCTTCAGCTCCTTGGAAGTGGACATGCTCTCGAAGGAGTTGCCGCACGCGCAGGTGACGTTGATCTTGTTGAACTCGGGATGGATCTTGGGTTTCATAGGACAAAACTTCCTTTCAGGAATTGGTTTAGAGCTCTTTTTCGGCCTCGTCCAGGCTGTCGAAGGTCTTGATGATGTGCTGCAGCTGGATGAGCTTGAAGATACCGTAGATGTAGGCGTTCAGGTTGACGAGGATGAGGTCGCCACCCGCATCGCGCAGTTTCTTGAGGGTGCCGATGAAGAACCCGAGCCCGGAGGAATCGATGTAATTCATCCGCTCCAGGTCGAGGATGATCTTGACCTTGCCTTCGTTCACCAGGCCGCTGATCCGCTCCTTGGCCAGCGGGAGGGTCCACATGTCAAGGTCGCCGATCAGCGAGAGGATGGTGAAGCCCTTCACGCCGTCCCGGCGATCGAAAGACAGTTTCTCTTTGCCGCTGCCGCTCTTTTGTTCAGCCATTCGTAACTGGTTCCCCTTTCACCTATGTTGGTCAGTGTCTCGGTTTCTTCTTCACGATCTCGATGGACCGCATGAGGGCCATCATGATGTCCGCTGTGGATTGGATCCCCTGGAGGTTCACGTCGGTGACCACCTCTCCCAGCGTGGTCACCGTGTACCTCGGCGGCAGGGAATTCAAGGTCAGGGCAATCATGTCGAGCCTGCAGCGGTCACACGCACAGAGCTCCGGGTGATCCTGCAGGTATCTCTCCACGATCGATTTTACCACAGATTCCATCTTGTTGATCATCTGGATTTCGGACATCGCGCGTACCCCCTCTCTAGTCGGCGTTCAGTTTGGTCCGGAGGGTTTTGGGATCGATGTCCAGGAGCCGGGCCGCCTGGAGCTTGTTGCCCCCCGTGTATTCCAGGACCTTCCGGATGTAGAGGCGTTCCATGGCCTCCAGGGTCAGGATCTGGCCGTCGCCCTGGGTGGCGGCCCCGCCCCCCGTCGGAACGCGGATCTTGTCGGGAAAGTCGGGAGGCTCGATGGTGTCCCCCCGGGAGAGGACCACCGCCCGCTCGATGACGTTGCGCAGTTCCCTGACGTTGCCCGGCCAGGAGTACCCGTGCAGAACCTTCAGCCCTTCGGCGCTGATGGTCATCTTCCCTTTGCCGTATTTCTGGACGAAGGTGCCGAGGAAGAAGTCGACAATCCCCGCCAGGTCCTCCAACCGGTCGCGCAGAGGCGGGATGCGGATCTCCACGACATTCAGCCGGTAAAACAGGTCTTCCCGGAACCGGTTCTTCTTGATCTCCTCGGCCAGATCCTTGTTGGTGGCCGCGATCAGGCGCACGTCGACCCTGATCGTGTCCTTCCCGCCGATGCGCTCGAATTCCTTTTCCTGCAGAACCCGCAACAGCTTGGTCTGCGTCACCAGCGACATGTCGCCAATCTCGTCCAGGAACAGGACCCCGTTGTTGGCCCGTTCGAAACAGCCTTCCTGGCGGGCCACCGCCCCGGTGAAGGCGCCCCGCTCGTGCCCGAACATCTGGCTCTCCAGAAGTTCGCTGGGGATGGCCGCACAGTTCAGCTTGATGAACGGCTTCTGGTGACGCGGACTCAGCCGGTAAATGGTGTTGGCCACCATCTCCTTGCCGGTGCCGCTCTCGCCGGTGATCAGGACGGTCACATCGCTGGCGGAGACCTTTTCGACCAAGGCAAGGACGTCGCGGATGCCTTTGCTGGTCCCGATGATCTTGTCGTCCATGCCGCTCCAACGTGTGTACCCGAGAATACCGAAAAGGAAGTCGAAAGCCGGCGATAGGATTTGAACCTACGACCTACTGATTACGAATCAGTTGCTCTACCGCTGAGCTACGCCGGCTGGAAGAGGTCTCTTGAACCTTCGCATCCTACCACAGGGAAGGGCCTCTGTCAATGCGAGGCCGCCTGGGAACAGGCCGGACATGGCCTCCCCGGCCGGGCGGGCGGCCCGCTGAACCGGCTGACGGGGGGAGGATTCCCATCGCCCTGGCGGCTGACTCATGGGCGGCGGGCTTGACCGGCGGACGCCGGGAGAGGATACTGACGGAAGAAATTCCGGCAGATGTTTTGTAACAATCCGTCCGCCGGTTGCGTAACCCGGGTGAGCAAATCCACCCGAACGAGGAGGAACCGTATGAGAAACCCGATGCGCCTGGCCTTCATCGTGATCCTGGCCCTGCTGGTGATGGTGGCTCCGTCCGGCCTGCGGGCCGAGGACGACATCATCCCCTCTGATCAGGAGGAGATTTCCGAGCCGTCCGGGAACGATGACGGGTCTTCCGATGAGGCTGATTCCGGCAGTGCCTCGGTCGTCGAGGATGACGATGACGATTCCGGCCAGGTCGGCGACGAAGGGGCCGACGACAGCGGTTCGGCCAGTTCCGGTTCCTCCTCATCCTCCTCCTCATCCTCTTCCGGAGAAACCTGCGGCATCAGCAACGTCAACTGGGCCGACCTCGTCAGCAAAATCTTCAAGTCCTTCTCCGACTTTTTCACCATGCTCCTGAAGCTGTTCGGCATCGATGTCGGCGGGGCCGGCAATACCGGCACCGCCAACACCGGCACGGCAAACACCGGTACCGCCAACACCGGCAGTACGAACACCGGCAACACTGGCGGCGGCGGCGGAGCGGTCGAGCCCGACCCGGGCGGCACCCAGGTCTCCGCCGGGGTGGCGGCCGAGATCCGCAGTGCGTACGGCATCGACCCCCAG
Organism: uncultured bacterium; assembly: GCA_964554555.1. GTDB lineage: Bacteria > Muiribacteriota > Ozemobacteria > Ozemobacterales > Ozemobacteraceae > Ozemobacter. Next base: position 485 of record CAZKPI010000475.1, on the reverse strand, counting down.
AACGGCAAGGCGGGCTCCTTCTCGGACGGCATGTCGATGACCGCCGGCACCTGGTCCGACAAGGATCTGAACGACACGAAGGCCTGCCTGGAAAAGCTTCCCGCCTGCTTCCGCGACACCTTCAAGGGACCCCTGATCAAGAACGGCCAGATCACTTCCCCCAGTTCCTCGGGCGAAATCTTCGGGTTTTACGACCGGGACAACAAAACCCTCCATGTCTCCGAGTTCTGCAACACCCAGGAAGGTTCCGTCGTACCCACCCTCGTCCACGAGATTACCCACGCTTTCCAGGACAAGAACCCCGGCATCGAGCAGGAGTGGGCCAGCCGGTTCTGGAACGGGGATTCCCCCAAGACCCCCTCGGTCAGCCCCTACGGGGACACCAGTGCCAGCGAGGATATGGCTGAATCCGTCCGGGAGTATTACGAGAGGGGTGCTTCGCTCAAGGCTTCCGACCCCGCCCGGTATGAGTTCGTGAAGACCAG
>CAZKPI010000474.1:0-4461 GCA_964554555.1 uncultured bacterium | reverse complement strand
AGAGCTGGACGGTGAAAACCATCAGCTCTTTCGTGGAGACGCTTCCGCCGAACAAGCCTCCGAACCCGCCCCCTTCCCGGGCAGGGGTGGCCTTGACGAGGTAGAAGCCCTTGTCAGAAAGGATGGAGGCGAGCTTCTGGATGCTCTCGGCCTCGATGGAAGTCTTGAGGATCTCGCCCTTGGAATTCTTGACTTCGCAATCGTATTTCGGCATGGGACCTCCTCAGATCGATTCGCGGGCAGGGCTCAGTCGGAGCGGCACAAGGCGAACACTTCATCGGGAGTGGTCAGACCCTGGGTGAACTTCAGGATAATGTCTTCCTTCAGGGTTTTCATCCCGGACTGGATCGCTACCTTCATCAGATCGTCGCCGGGGGCCTTCTGGATGATCAGCCGGCGGATGTTTTCGTTGGTGTACATCACCTCGTGCACGCCCACGCGCCCTTTGTACCCGGTGTTGGCGCATTTTTCACAGCCTTTTCCCCGGTAGTAGGTGCCGTTGATCGCTTCGGGGGGAAGGCCGAGGGTCTGCAGAACCTCGGGGGTGATGGTGGTATCGACGTCCTTGCAGAACTTGCAGACGCGGCGGGCCAGACGCTGGGAGACGATGCACAGGAGGGCGGCCGAGACCAGGAAGGGTTCGACACCCATGTCGATCAGGCGGGAGGCGGTGCTGGGGGCATCGTTGGTGTGCAGGGTGGCGAACACCAGGTGGCCGGTCAAGGCCGCCTCGACCGCGATGGTGGCCGTCTCCTCGTCACGGATCTCACCGAGCATGATGACGTCGGGGTCCTGCCGGAGGAAGGCGCGCAGAACTTTCGCGAAGTCGAGATCGATCTCGGGCCGCACCTGCACCTGGTTGATCAGCTTGAGCTTGTACTCGACCGGGTTTTCGACGGTGCAGATGTTCATGTCGACGCCCTTGATGGCGTTGAGGCAGGCATACAGGGTGGTCGTCTTGCCTGAACCCGTCGGGCCGGTGACCAGGACCATGCCGTTGGGGGCGGCGATGGCCTTTTGGACCAGGGCGAAGTTGTGGGGGGTGAAACCCATCTGTTCGAGGTTGACCTGGACATTCGACTTGTCGAGAATCCGGAGGCAGACCTTTTCGCCGTAGGCGACGGGGATCGTGTTGACGCGGAAGTCGATCGGCTTGTCCATGATGGTCATCTGGATGCGGCCGTCCTGGGGGATGCGGCGTTCGGAGATATCCATGGACGACAGGATCTTGAGGCGCGACACCAGGGAGGCCTGCGCTTCGGGCTGTAAGGTCATGGAGACCATCAAACTGCCGTCGATACGCAGTCGGACCCGCAGTTCCCCTTCGTCGGGCTCGATGTGGATGTCGCTGGCCCCCTTCTGCACCGCCTGCGTCAGGATCAGGTTGCACAGCTTGATGATCGGGGTGTCGTCGCTGGCCTTCTTCAGGGCGTCGAGTTCGCCGGCCGAGGCCTGCCCGTCACCCATCGTGGCGAGGGCGTCGGCCATGGCTCCGGCGACGTACAGCTTGTCGAGGTTGTCATTGATCTGGTTTTCCGAGCAGATGGCGCGCACGACCTCGCAGTTGTTCTGGAACTGGATCTCGTCGATGATGAACACATCGAGCGGGTCGGCCATGCCGATCATCAGGCTCTTGCCGTCGAAACTGATCGGGATCAGCAGGTGCTTGCGGGCGATCTTCTCGGGCACCATCTTCAGGACCTCAGGCTTGACCTCGACCTTCGACAGATCGACGAACGGCACCTTGAGCTGTTTGCCCAGGACCGGCAACAGCTTGTCCTCGGTCAGATAGCCGAGTTCGATGAGGACCTGGCCGATGCGCTTGCCGCGCTTCTTCTGCTCGGCGAGCCCGATGTTGAGCTCCTTCTCGCCGATGTGGCCGGCCTCCATGAGCATTTCGCCGATCTTCTTCCGTTTGAACATGGGTCGTTCCCTTGTTGATCAGCCGCGGCCTAGCCGGCGGACTCCCAGTACTTGCGCCGGGCTTCCATGTAGTGCGGGTTGAGCTTGATGGCCAGCCGGAACTCGTCCATGGCCTCGTCCGGCTTGCCGCGCTTCTTCAGGATCATGCCCAGGTGATAGTGCAGGTCGGCATACTCGGGATGCTCGCGCAGGAGCCGGCGGTACTCCCGCTCGGCCAGGTCGAGGAGACCCAGGTCGGTGAAGATGAGACCGAAATCGACGGTCACACTGCCGGGGCCGAGCAGTCGGCCCATGTGGTCCTCGATCACCTGGCGGTATTCCTGCATGGCCCGGTTGAAGGCGCCCTGGTCCTGGTAGATGCGTCCGATGTAGTAGCGGGCGGCGGCGTAGCGGGGGTTGATGGCCAGCGCGTTCGAAAAGCTGGCCAGGGCCTTGTCCAGGGCCCGGCTCTCGTAGAAGATCAGGCCCACGTTGAAGTGGGCGTCGGCGAACCGGGGGTTGAGGGTCAGCACCGACTCGTAGGCGGCAATCGCCTGGTCGCGATCGCCGAGCTGGCGGTAGGCGTGGCCCAGATGGTTGAAATACACGGGGTTCTTCGGATTCAGATTCACCGCCTTGACGAAGCAGAACGAGGCCTTGTCGAGCTGTCCCTTGAGGAAGAAGGCGTTTCCCAGATAGAAAAGGGCTTCCGGGTCCTTGGGGTGGTCCCGGAGGTGTTTGATGCAGGCATCGACCACCTCGTCGAGCAGACCGGGGTCGTAGAGGGTTTCGGGCGGCATGAACCTTCTTCCGTTCGTCCGCGAGGGACCCGTTCAGGATACCGCTTCAGCGTTGATCCGACAAGATGGATTTCACATCCCGGCCGATCTTGGTGCGGGGTTCGAGGCGGCGGAAGGACGCCCTTTCGGTGCAGTAGGCGTGAAGCACTTCCAGACCCTCATACATCCGCTTGCGGAGCGCTTCCCCCAGGCTCATGAAATAGGGGGCCAGGTGCCGGATGCCCTCGTCGACGGGCAGTTCCTCACGCGGGTGGAACCGGAACTTGTAGATGATGCCGTCATCGCGTCGGAAAATGTCGATCTCGGGTTCCTCGAGGTGCGGGTTGCGGGCGGTGAACACCCGGGTCTCGAAGAACAGTTCCCGGGTGTAGTCCTCGTAGAGGTCGACCCCCCAGATGTAGGGGTTCTGGAAGACGCACACCGGGAACACCGGGGAGAGGAACCGTTTCATGCTGTCGACCAGGTCGAAATTGTATTGTTCGGAGGAAACAGTGATGGTCAGGGTGCCGCCGCGCAGTTCGAACGAGCCGCCGTCGGCAAAGGTTCCCGCGATGATGTTGATCTTGTCGGAATCAGGAAGGTTGACCAGGATCTTGCGGGTGCGGTCGTTGATGTGGTGGAAATACTCATCGGGACGGTCGGAGTAGGAGATCGTGACTTCATCCACGGACAGGGGCAACAGGGTCTCCAGGACGTTGGAAAAGACCTCCCGGCCCTTGCGGGAGCTGAAAAACCCGTATTTTTCGAATACCTGGTCGGGGTCGGTCATGTCGTTACCGGTTCCCATTTGACATACACGATCGTGGTGTCATCTTCAAGGGGGGCGGTTCCCTTGAAACGGTTCAGGCCCGCCATCAGGTGAAAGACGACCTCCGAGGCCTTCCCCGCGGGGGCGTTCTCCAGGCTCAGCCGCAGTTTCTCGAGGCCGTAGCGTTCCCGTTGGCGGTTGGTGGCATCGGTCAACCCGTCAGTATACAGCAGGAGACCGTCCGCCGGCATCAGTTCGACGTCCATGTCGGTGTACTCCCCCTCGTCCGAATCGAACAGGCCGAGAGGGATTCCCACTTCGAACGGGATGTCCTCGACGAATTCGTTGCGGGTGCGGACCACCAGCGGCCGGCAGTGCCCGGCGCTGGCAAACACCACCCGGGGGGAGCCGGGGGTCAGGAAGGCTACCAGCATCGTGGCGAACAGGGTTCCGAGGTTTTCCCGGGCGATCTGGCGGGAGAGGGTGGTCAGCAGGGCCGCCGGTGTGGGGGCCTGGTCGACGGCCGCCCGGACGAGGGTCTGGAGCTTCGACAGGAAGAGGGCGGCCGGCAGGCCCTTGCCCGAGACGTCCGCGATGACCACGGCCAGGCGGCCGTCACTGCGCGGAATCAGGTCGTAGTAATCCCCCGAGATTTCCCGGCTTGGGGTGCAGATCCCGTGGATGTCGAACCCCGGGAACGTCAGGACATTCCGGGGCAAGGCCGACGTCTGCACCGACCGGGCGATCTCCACTTCCTGGTGCAGGCGCTGTTGGTCGAGATGTTCCTGGTACAGGGCGTGGTTGTCCAGGAAGATGGCGATCTGGCGGGCGATGAGGTTGGCCATGACCAGCTCGTCACCGGTGAGGCCCCGGGTCCGGCGGGGGTGAAACAGGAGGATGCCCCGGATCCGGTTCCAGAGACTCAACGGCAGGATGGTCTGGGCGGGCTGTTCACGACCGGCGCGGCGGGGAAGCGCGTCTCGGCGTGAACGCGATTCGTCCCCGGGCGTC
>CAZKPI010000473.1:0-4463 GCA_964554555.1 uncultured bacterium | reverse complement strand
TCAGCATCATGGTCATCGTGCTGGCCGTCTTCCTGGTGGCCCGGGACCTGATGGGCAAGTCGATCGACGAGAGCCGCGCCCTGATGTTCTCGACGCTGATCGTGGCCAACCTGTGCCTGATCGTGGTCAACCGCTCCTGGACCCGGTCGGCCCTGGCCAGCCTGCGGATCCCCAACGCCGCCCAGTGGTGGGTGGCGGGCGGCGGGGTGGTTTTCCTGCTCCTGACCTTGAACATTCCCTTCCTGCGAGGCCTGTTCAAGTTCGAGGTCCTGCATGCCAACGACCTGCTGGTCTGCCTGGCCGCGGGCATCTTCAGCCTGCTGTGGTTCGAAGGGTTCAAGTTCGTGCAGGGTCAGCGGACCATGGCCGCCCACGGGGGAGCCTCCGGGGCCTGACCTTCAGCTCTCCCGGGGGCGAAGCGGGTGTTCCTGAGCGCGCTCGAGGACCCGCCAGATGACGTGGTCAGTCAGTCGGATGAGGGGGCGAGGGAGGCCTGGTCGGGGGCAAACGGTTCGATGTGGACCAGCACGTCGACGATGCCGAGGTCGGAGGCCAGCAGGGCCGTCTTCACCTGGCCGGCGATGACGTGGCCCTGTTCAATGTTCAAATGGGAATCGACATGGACGTGCAGGTCGATGAACAGGGCGGAGGAAACCGACCGACTGCGGATCTTGTGCAGGTCGCGAACTCCCGGCAGGGCCCGGACGCAGGCGTCGATGGACCGGACCACCTCCTCCTCGGCTCCCCGTTCCAGGAGGTCGTGGAGGGGGGGGGCCATGATCATCCAGGTGGCCTGCAGGATGAACAGGGCGACGGCCACCGTGGCGACATGATCCAGGAAGGACCAGCTGGGCAGGAGGAAGGAGGTGCCGACGGCGACGGCGACGGGGATGGAGGACAGGGCGTCGGACCGGTGGTGCCAGGCGTTGGCGATGACGGCCGAGGACCTCGTCTGCTTTCCGACCCGGATGGTCCAGCGGTAGAGCCATTCCTTGACCAGGATGGACAGGAGGGCCGCCCCGAAAGCCAGGAAGCTGGGAGGGGCGGCATGCTGTTCGTGCAGGGTGATGATGGCGTTGTATCCCAGGCCGAGGCCCACCGCCCCCAGGGCAAGGCCGATGAAGGCAGTGGCAAAGCTTTCCACCTTGCGATGGCCGTAGGGATGATCGGCGTCGGCGGGTTTTCCCCAGAACCTCGCCCCCACCAGGACGACGATATCCGTGGCCGAATCCGACAGGCTGTGAACGGCATCGGCGACCACCGCCTGACTTTGCCCAAGGACCCCGGCGGCGAATTTGAGGGTGGTGAGAACCAGATTGATGAGCAGGCCGTAGAGCGTGATCCTGTTGACTTCCTGGACCGTGGAAGTGGAAGAGGAGGGGGCGTCTGCCATGGGAGCCTCCCGAATCAGGCGGGGTGGTGGGCTGGAGAAAGGGATCGGGTCCCTCTGGGAGGATTATCCTCCCTGGAAGGCGGTTTGGCAAGTGAAAGGGCCGCCCGGCGCTGTACCAGATGTTCCGGCGGGGGGCTTGGCTGGCCGACTTGTGGGGCAAAAGCCGGGCGGGGTTACGGCATGTCGATGGCAGATGCTTCCTGTCGATGAGGATTTGCCCCGGAGGAATGTTCCTGGCCGGACCGGCCGGTTGGCGGAAGAGAATTCCCGGGAGGGTCCTCAAAAACGGCGGGGTTCTGCCGATGGGTAAGGTGGAGCATCATCACATGAACAGGATCCGCCATGTCCGCCCGCTGGTTTTGCTGGTGGCCGCCGTTCTGCTCGTCGTCGTTCTCACCGGGGCGAAGAAGAAGCCGCCGGCGGCCTCGTCGAAGAAGGAACCGAAGCGGATCCACGCCAACCTGGTGCCGAAGGGGCGCCCCTGGTACGAGCGCATGTTCGCCGACGGGGCGTTCCGCATCGCCCTGTTCTGGGGCTGGGACCATCCGCGCGAGACCATCGAGGCGGTCTTTCCCGCCTTCGAGACCCTCAACGGGAAGAATGTCTACTTCAACGGGCGGGCGGCGCGCATCGAGCTGGGGGTGTTCACCTCGGTCACTCCGAATGCCAAGCGGCTGTTCCAGGACGCGCTCGAGGATCCCACCATCGACGTGGTCATCTACTCGGGGCATGCCCGCTACGGCGGCGGCATGGCCTTCTCCGACCGTGACGACATTTTCCGCAGCGGCAACGGGGAGCTGATCGAGGACCGGCACACCGAGCCGTACCGGTATTTCCACGCCACGGCCGAGGACCTGCAGGCGACGACCTTCCCCTCGGAATACCGGATCGTCATGCTCAACTGCTGTGATTCGGATGCCCACTTTCGTGAGAGCTGGAGCAAACGGTTCTCGGAATGCTCGGCCCCCATTGATCTGGTGACCGTCGAGTTTCCGGTCTTCAACCTCTACGACCACGTGCGGATCCTCAATTTCGTGCAGGACCTGCTGACGCTGTCGGACTGGAAGACGATCAAGAAGCACTACGACTCCGAGGTCCACAAGAGGAAGAACCGCCTGGTGGTCTATCCCGTCTTCGTGCCGGGCGAGGACGACTACGCCTCCTACGACCGGGAGGCCAGCCGGGACTGAGGCCGGCTTTCCCGGGATCCAGCTGGTTCTGAAGCGGCCAGCCCCTCACGCCCAGGCGCGGGCGGCCACCGGGGCCCGCTCCAGGCCGTGGACATCCGGTTGCCATCGAGTCTGACGGGAAAGAGGCAAAGAGAACCAGGCCGCGGATGAACGCGGATGGACGGGGTTGGACACGGATCGACCCGATCGTCATCCGGCTCGTATCGCATGGCGGGTGACTTTGGCCAAACGGGAATTCCCTGCCTCTCCTGGAGAGATTGACGGCGGCCGCACGCCGATTCCCGGTCGGCCCCCATTCGCGTCCATCCTTTTTCCCGTCCGGTTCCACCCTGTGCCCAAGCTGGCCAAGGGACGGGAGGGGGCCGACCGACACCCGTCCGGTTTCATCGCCGATCCTGGGGGTTCCGGGCGGATCCCCGTGGTATACTGCGGCCGGTGCCCGGACGCAGGCCGGGGCGGGAAGATGGCGAAGAAACCAGACGAACCGAAGCTGATCCAGCCGCCCGACGAGGGGGGGGAGATCCCCTGGTCGCTGATCCTGGCGATCCTGGGATTCCTGGCGCTGGTGCTGCTGCGGCGGTTCCTGCGTCTGCTGTTCCCGATGCTGTTCGTACTTTTGGTGCTGGTGCCCATGTTGTGGTACCTGTGGCGGCAGTACAAATATCGCGACCTGTGGGTGGTGGTGCCCGAATACGATCGCCTGCTGGCCCTGCTGGAACGCCTGCGTCTGCGGTCCTACGCCGGGGTGGTGCAGAGCGGCATGAAGCACCTGCTGGCGGCGCGCGACCGGGCGGAGAAACTGCAGGCCTACCTGTACCAGGAGCCCCCCGCCCGGGTGCAGGAGCGGATCAAGGACCTGCAGAAACAGCTGGGCGACAACCCCGACGCCGAGAAGCGGGTCTTCCTCGAAAAGTCGCTGGCCGACGCGGCCGAGACCCTCGCCCACCTCGAGGAACTGCAGGAATTTTTGCACAAATACGAAGACAGCAAAGCGGTGCTGGCCGGCCACTTCAAGAACACCCGTCTGCGGATCGAACTGGAGCAGATGCGGCTCGAGGAAGGCATGGCACTGCCCAGCGGCGACCTCGACCGCCTGATGGCGGAGATCAGGACCTTCGACACCATGTATGAGACGGTTGACCGGAGGCCCCGCCAGGGAAGCGGCGAGACCGGCGGGGGGGATGAGAGCTCCCCGCCGGTGCCGCCGCCCGACCGGCAGGCCCAGTAGGGGGAGGGACAGCGATGGCTGAACTGCGCCTGATCCTGCGGCAGTATCCGCTGTTACAGCGTCTGCACGACGAGGGGCGGATCGACGAGGCCGGGGTGCGTCGGGTGATGGAGACGATGCGGGAGACGGGGGGGACGGTGGAGCAGGCGTTGGACAGGCTCGGCCTGGCGGGTCCTCTTGCCGGGCGCGGACCGGAGGGATCACCCCGCCCTGCCTGGCGGCAGGGAAGGCCTGCCGATGGCCTGCCAGCCGGAACGACGATGGCCGGCGGCGAGGCGGGTTCCGGTCAGGGCGAGGCCGCCGACGTCCTGCGGATGGAGATCGACCCGGCGGTGGTGCGGCTCGTGCCGGAGCACATCTGCCGGCGCCATCGGCTGATCCCGGTGGCGAGGTGGGGGCGGCGATTGGAGGTGGTGATGGCCGATCCCGACGATGTGCTGGCCGTCGATGACATCCAATTGATGACGGGGCTGGTGGTTCGCACCCGCCGGGGTGATGCCTCGGCCATCCGGCGGGCGCTCGACCTGCACCTCGGCCGCCCGGTGATTCCCCCGGAGGGGTTTCTGGACCGTGCGCCGCCCGCGGTGCCGCCGGCGCCGGCGGCAGGAGGCGGCTTCGATGCCGACCTGGGGCGGGAGGTGGAGGCGGCGGC
>CAZKPI010000472.1:4239-4471 GCA_964554555.1 uncultured bacterium | reverse complement strand
ATCCCGCCGCGCCGGGCCGCTTCCGTTCCCTCACCGTCTCCTGCCGGAAGGTGCGCTACTACGACCTGACCATCGAACGCGCCGTGTTCGGGTTCCCCGACGTGGAGCTCGACCCCGCCGCCCTGGACCAGGATCTCCTCCGCTTCCGCACCGTCGCCGCCGTCCGCCTCGAGACGTTCGTCTCGGGCGAGAACATCCTCGAGGTGTTCAAGCTGGTGGCGCGCGCCCGCCA
>CAZKPI010000472.1:0-4229 GCA_964554555.1 uncultured bacterium | reverse complement strand
TCGGGCCTGAACATGAAGATCGACGGCCGCGAGGCAAGGCTGACCGGGCGGGTCCGGCAGGGCGTCCTCACGGTCCGGTTCGACCTGGCCGGCGTTCCCGTCCTCCGCAACGAGCGGCAGATCGACTTCCGGTGCCGCTCCCTCGTGCTCAACGGACTGCCCCTGCCCCAGGGGGTGATCCGCGGCATGTTCACGGGCATCAACCCCGTGTTCGACGCCGGCAAGACCTGGCCCTCCGCCTCGACCGCATCGCCCTGGAACCCGGTTTCGTGCGCTCCTGGGGCGTCATCCAGCCGGCCCGCGCCGCCGCCCCGGCGGCCGCCCCCGCGCCGCGCAGTCCCTTCCCGGGACGGCCGAAGCATGCCGACTGACCGCCGCCTGGCCCGGATCGCCCAAGCCCTGCACCGGCGCCAGCTCGACATCGTCGTGGCCCTCGACGGGGTCCACGATCCCCACAACATCTCGGCCATCCTGCGCTCGGCCGATGCCGCCGGCCTCCCGCGGGTGCTCTGGCGGCCCGATGTCGATGACCCCGATCCGCCCAACCCGGCGGTGGCGATGGGTTCCGAACGCTGGGTCAGCCTGGAGGCGGTGGACGACCTGGGAGCCTCCCTCGCCCGGCTGAAGGAGGAGGAGTTCGCCGTCGCCGCCACCCATCTGGCCCGCGATGCCGTCGACTTCCGGCAGGTCGACTGGACGAAGCGGTGGGTCGTGGTCCTCGGCAACGAACACCGCGGCTGTACCGACGCCATCCTGCGGCTCACCGACACCAACGTCATCCTGCCCATGATGGGGTTCGTGCAGAGCCTCAACGTGTCGGTGGCCGCCGCCGTGCTCTTCTACGAGATCCAGCGCCAGCGCGAGGCGGCCGGACGCTACCGCCAGACCCTCCCCCCCGAAGCCGTCGGGGAGCTGTACGCCCGCTGGGGACTCGACCTCGATGGCATCGAGTTCGAGGATGTCCGACTGCCCCCCGCCGCCCTCCCGCCCGCGCCGGAGGGCCACCAGGACGGCAGAGCCCGCGGCCTGGGCGAAGGAAAGCGCCCGAGCGGAACCCGCCGGCGCCGCGGCGCACCCCCGGGCTGAGGCGCACCCCCGGGCTGAGGCGATCACCGGGGCAGGGTGAGGCCCGGGCGGGGAAGCCCCCCAGACCGACGGCCCGGCGGATCTGCGGTTCGTCCGGTGCCGCCCTGCGGCGACAGCGGTTGTAACCAACCGCGTTCCGTCGCGTTCCCGGTGATCAACCCCGCGGCCGCCGCTCCCTCCCCGGCCGCCGCCAAACCGGAAGCCGGACGGGCGAGGGAACCGCCTCCCTCCCGGCGACGCGGGAATTTCCCCGGCAGATTTCGTTAAGATTTCCCCGCGTCCTTCCGAAAAGTACGCGGCAGAGTAACGAGCCGCGGAGACAGGGATATGGACGGTTATATGGTTTCGATCAAGGAATGGTTCAAGGACTTCCTCAAGGCGCTGGTCTTCTTCTTCGTTCTCCAGACCTACGTGGTCCAGGGGTTCGTCATCGAAGGGGCCTGCATGGAACCGCAATTGCATTCCCATGAGAAGATCATGGTGAACAAGCTGATCTACGCCTTCCGCCCTCCTTCCGTCGGAGAGGTGGTGGTTTTTTCCTTCCCCCTCGACCCCCGCAAGGATTTCATCAAGCGGGTGGTTGGCGTGCCCGGCGACCTGCTGGAGATCCGCGACGGTTTTCTGCACCGGAACGGACAGCGCATGGCCGAACCCTTCGTCAAGGAATACGTCTTCGGGACGTTCGGCCCGATGCGGGTACCGCCCGGCAAGATCTGCGTGATGGGTGACAACCGCAACAACAGCCATGACAGCCGGGCGTGGGGCTTCCTTGACATATCCCAGGTGAAGGGGCGCGCCGAGTTCAAATTCTGGCCTCCCTGGACGATGGGCCTCATTCAGACCATCACCCAGTAAAGGCGGTTTGACACTCTTCCCCTGGTTGCATATAGTTGGGGTGAGGGAAGGCACCCGTGAGTACTCGATTCAACGACAAGTCTTTCACCTGCCCCGTCTGTACCCTGGCCTTCGAGGCCACCACCGTCGAGGCGGTCAGCCACCAAGGCCAGGATTCCGACTTCTTCCCTCACTACATCGGCGACGACCCGCTCCCCCATTTCCTGGTTCAGTGTCCCGGTTGTCAGTATTGCGGCTACCCCGACGACTTCGCGGCCGACGTTTTCGGCAAGCATCCGGTAACCACGGCGATGATTCGCAGTATCCTGGGTCAGCCTCTCTCCCGAAAACTTCCCCGGTTTGCCCAGCGGTACTACCTGGCGGGCAAGTTGTACGAGGAACAGAAGCGTAACCCCTATTTCATCGGGAACCTCTATTTGCGCGGTTCCTGGTGTTGCCGCCGCGAAGAGGACCGCAAGTCGGAGATCGAACTTCAGCAGTTGGCCGTGAAATTCCTCCGCCAGTCGGTGGAACACTCGACGGTGGTCAACCCCGACAACCTGCCGGTAGTGACCTACCTTGTCGGCGAGCTGTACCGGCGACTCGAAGACAAGGCCCTCGCCCGCGAATGGTTCGGAACGGTCGAGGAACTCGTGGCCGACACCGAACAGCAGTGGGTGCTCGAACTGGCGAAGAAACAGGCCGAGCTGAACGAGCACCTGCTGAACTGACGGTCCCCGCGACCGTCATTTTTCTTTCCCCCCGCAAAAAAAACCTCAACGGATGTCGGCTTTCTCCCGATGAAGGGGGTTGCTTCCCGTCATCGTTATTTGGGAGAACGGCCCGTGAAAGTGCTGGTGGTGTCTGACATCCATTCCAATTGGGAGGCCTGGCAGGCGGTCCAGGCCGCAACCCAGGGCGAAACCTTCGATGAGATCTGGTGCCTGGGCGACCTCACCGGCTACGGACCCGACCCCGCCCTTTGCGTCGATCAGTTCCGGGGATTCCCCAACCTTCGGGTGATCATGGGCAACCACGACCGGGTGGTGGCCAAGCTGGAAAGCCCCGTGGGGTTCAACCCCCACGCCATTGTCGGGGCCTACAAGAACATGGCCAAGCTGAACGACGAGCAGGCCCGCTGGCTTGCCGCCAACCCCCCATCGCTGATGGCCGCGCCGGGCATCATGCTCTGCCACGGCAGTCCCCTCGACCCCGACGAGTATCTCCTGACCGCCCAGGTGGCCGCCCCGTCCTTCACCTTCATGGGGGAAAAGGGCATCCATCTCGCCCTGTTCGGCCACACCCACATCCCCGCCTTCTACGAATGGGAACCGGAAACCGGCCTGAGCATGGACCAGGACCCCCTGACCGGCACCTGGTTCACCCTGCACCTGGACGGCACCCGCCGCTACCTCATCAATCCCGGGTCGGTGGGCCAGCCGCGCGACGGCAATCCCCTGGCCGCTTACGGCATCCTCGAGCTGACCGCCGAAAAGGCCTGCATGACGTTCCGGCGGGTCGCCTACGACATCCCGGCCGTCCAGGCGAAGATGCGCCGGGACAAGTTCCCCGACATCCTGGTGACGCGCCTCACCGTGGGATATTGAGACCATGCCGCCGAGGCCCGCCTCCTGATGGACAAGATCCTCATCAAGTTCGCCGACGACCAGGGACGACTGCGGGAAACCGTTTTCGAAACCGCTTCCCCGGCCGACCTGCGCCGGGCCCTGGTCGAACGCGGCTACTACATCATGTCCGAACAGGTCCTCGAACCCACCCTCTGGGAAAGGCTGGGGGCCCTGTTCCCGTTCCTCGGCGGCGTTTCCCTCGGGGAGCTGGCCGAGTTCACCAAACTTCTGCGCACCCTGTTGAAGGCAGGCCTCCCGCTCCGCGACTGTCTCGACGTCTTCCTCGACGAAGGGGCCAAAGGCCCCCTGCTGGAGGCCATCGACCAGGTGCGCGACGACATCGACGAGGGCATCTCCTTCAGCAAGGCCCTGGCCCGCCACCCGAAGGTCTTCCCCGAGATCTATGTCCGGACCGTGGTGGCCGGCGAGAAGGCCGGCGCCCTCGAGTCGATCCTCGGCCGGCTGGTCCTGCATTTCCAGGGCATCATCGCCGTCCGCCGCAAGCTGGCCGGGGCGCTGATCTACCCGTGCATCCTGCTGTTGGTCTCCCTGCTGGCCATGACCTTCATGGTGGTCTGGGTGGTGCCGGAATTCGCCGAACTGTTCCGCAACCTCGACGTGCCGCTCCCGCTGTTCACCCAGGTTCTCCTGGGCCTGTCGGGCTGGGTCGGATCGTGGTTC
>CAZKPI010000471.1:494-4486 GCA_964554555.1 uncultured bacterium | reverse complement strand
CACCGGCGGCCGCACCGCCCGGAACCGGCCCCCAGGTCGTGCCCGGCCCCGCCGCGCCGCCCCGGCCCCGGCTCTATTACCCCTGCTACCCGGCCCGGCCGCTGACCCGTGATTTCGTGCGGTTCTTCCAGCGGATGGCCGGGCGGCAGAGGCCGCTCTCGGCGCGCATCCGCTACAAAGGGCGGCCGCACCTGGTCTGCGGGCGGTCCGGGGCGATGCTGGCCGAAGCGGTGGGCATGTTCGCCCTGACCCCCCTGACGGCGGTTGAGGAGGAGATCGCCGGCCTGAAGACCCGCATCTCCTTCCTGGCCTTTCTGAGCCTGGGGTTCACCTCCCTGCTCGGTCTGTTTTTGGCCCGCAAGTTCCTGCGGCCGGTCCGGGAGATTTCCCTGGCGGTGCGGGCGGTCGAGGAGGAGCGGTTCCACCACCGGATCCCGCCCCAGGATGCCGACGAACTGGGCGAGCTGACCATCCAGTTCAACCGGATGATGGAAAGCCTGGGCGAAGTCTCCATGGCCCGCCGCGTGCAGGCCGGCCTCCTGCCGCGGGAGCCTCTGACCGCCGGCGAGTACCGGGTGTTCGGCTTCTCCCGCCCGGCCTCCCAGCTCGGCGGCGATTACTTCGACTACCTCGTCCGGCCGGACGGAAAACTGCTGGTGGCGCACGGCGACGTCACCGGCCACGGCATCCCCGCCGCCCTGGTCATGGCCATGGTCAAGGCCCTGATCAACCACTTCGGCCACCATCCGGGGCCCGCCGAAGGGATCCTGGCCGCCCTGGGCGGCGTGCTCCATCGCACCACCGGCCAGGGCATCTGCATGTCCCTCGGCCTGCTGGAACTGGACCCCGCCCGCCACGCCGCGACCTTGTACAATTGCGGAAATCCCTATCCGTTCCGGTGGCACGGCCCCGGCCGCCTGGAACTGGTCACGGCCCGCGGCAACCTGGTCGGGCTGAGGGAGAGCCCCCGGGTCTTCCCGACCACGGTGGTTCTCCAGCCCGGCGAGCGCCTGCTGTTCTATTCGGACGGTCTGGTGGAGTCCCTCGCCGCCCCGGACCGTTCGGCCTTCCCTGCATTTGAGAGGTTCCTCGCCAGCCTTCCCGCCCTGCCGCTCGAGGAGTTCTGCCGCGCCGCCATCTCCCGGCACCCGGTGAGCCTCCGGGGGGACCCGTGGCCCGACGACGCCACCGTCGTCGTCGTCGAACGCCAGGCCGCCCCGGCCAGCATGCCCTGACGGACTTCCCGCTTCCTGGCGGGAAGGCTCATTCGCTGGCCTTTTGACAGGTTTGCCGCGATGGCGGCGCGCGGTGGGGGGGGGGAGCCGGGCCGCGCTCTCTGACGGCGGCTTTCAGAGCCAGGGGGGGGAAGGACCCCGCCAAAGTGCTAGAATGAAACAAACCACCTGCGGGGGAAGGGGAAGGACCAGATGGCTGGGAAGACGAGATCGATCACCGGTTGGTTGGCTGTGGCAGGACTGGGGCTGGGCCTGGTCGTGCTCTCAAGTCTGCCTGGCCTGGCCTGCAATCCGGAGCCCGGCCCCCAGCATTTTCCGATACCCGACATCCAGACCGCCCCGCCGGTCGTGCGGACGGGCTACTTCGAGGTCCACAGCGAGCGCACGGGTCTGCCCTGCGACCGGATCCGGGCGGTCGAGGCGTTCGACGGGTTCGTCCTCGCAGGAACCGAGGGCGGCGGCCTGCTCCTGTACCAGGACGGAGCCTGGCGGAAGTTCGCCCCGCGCACCTCCCCGCCATTCCCCTCGGAAACGGTCACCGCCATCATTCCCGGCGACAGTCAGGGGGAGGCAATCGCCGGCACCGTTGACGGCATCGTCCGCATCAGCGGCCTGCCCGACAAGCCGGTCTTCCGCCTCGAGCCGCTGGCGGCGCCGTGCAGTTCGAACGTCCTTTCTCTCGCCGGCAGGAAGGGGACAAACGACGCAGGGTTCACCCTGTTGTGCGGCACCAACGCCGAAGTGGGCCAGGTCACGGGCGGCGCGATGATCCGCTTTTCCCCGCCGAACGACCGCCAGCCGACCGGGTTCGGGGCGGTCCGGCCAGTGGGCGACCGGATCTGGATCGGCTGTGAGGACGGGCTGTATTGCTCGACCGGCGGCAGTATGGACCGCTTCAGCCTGCCCGCCGCGGATTTCGGCTGGGTGCAGGCCCTCGAGAACAGCGGCGAGGAGCTGTTCATCGGGGGGTCGCAGGGCGGCTGGCGGATGACGGAGGACACCCCGGCGGAGCTCCTGCCGGGGATCTGGATCACCGCCCTGGCCCTCACCCGCGGCTGTCCGCCCCAGTTCGACGGCAAGGCGTTCCGGCCATTCGAGATCCAGGGAATGGAGTCGGTCAAAGACCCCGACCCGGCCGCCGTGGCCGAAGTGCAAAAGGAGTTCCAACAGCTCCTCGGCCAGTATGGGGATTTCCTTGGCCGCTGGATGGGTTTGGCCGCCCCCATGGCCGAGGTGAACCGGTTGAAAGCCGCCTTCGACGCGGTGGCTCAGAAGATGGCGAAGCTGTCGCCCGCCCTGGTGATCGTGACGCCTCTGCTGAAAGGGCTGTGGGTGGGAACCCAGGACCAGGGGGTGATTCTGTTCAGCACCGACGGCCAGCGCTACCATTTCACCGCCGACAACTCGAAACTGCCGCAGAACCGCATCACCGCCATCAGCAGTCGGGAGGACGGCGAGACCTGGATCGGCACCTTCGACGGCGGCCTGCTCCGCTATACCCGGATCACCGTCCCGCCGGGCCGCAAACCGGAAAAGATCTGGGAAGGACGGCCCACCCTGGTCCGTCTGCTGGGCGACCGGCTGTTCATCGGCACCGAGGACCAGGGGCTGGCGGTGCTCGACCCCCGCAGTCGCGAGGTGACGGCCCAGTTCACCCCGGCCACCCTGTCGGGTTTCCACCAGAAGGTCACCGGCATCGGCATGGATGAGGATTCCCGATTGTGGGTCAGCGGCGACCACGGGGTCTGGCGGCAGGCCGACGGCACCTGGACCCGGTTCGGGAAGAAGGAAGGCCTTCCCGACGAGGCCATCCGGTGCCTGGAGGTCGATGCCGACGGCCGGGTCTACGCCGCCGGCGGCGGGGCGCGGACCGTCGCGGGGCAGGTCGCCATGTTCAACGGGCAGGAGTTCACCACCTATCACGCCGAGATGCTCGCCCGCCTGCTCCGCCTGTCGCCCGCCGAGCGGGAAGCCGCCCTGCGCCGACTCGGGCTGAAGGGCACCTACCTGCGCGAGTTCGACGTGACCAACGCCACCGCGGCCATGGCCCTGTTCGACCGCACGGCCTCGGCCTCGCAGGTGATCGCCATGGAAGGGATCCCGCAATACCTTCTGCTCGGCGGGGCCGAGGGCGACCAGTCGATCTTCGACGGCGAAGGGTTCAAACCGCTCTCCCCGCAGGGCACCGGCGGCTCCCTCGAGCGGATCGTCCGCCTCCAGCGCCGCCAGAACGGCGACCTGTTCATCCTGGGCAGGCGCCAGCTGTTCACCTTCAACGGCGAGCGCTACCGGGAAATCCCCGACATCGGCAGTCTGATGCTGAAGGAGTTCACCGATCTCGCGCTGGACAGCCGCAACCCCGATCTGTGCTGGGTTTCCTACAAAGGTATTGGCGACGGCGGCTGTGCCGTCTACCTGGAGCCTCTCTGGCGCGAGATCCCTTCCCCCGAACCGGTCATCTCCCTCACCCACGGCGACCCCTTCCTCTTCTTCGCCACCCCCGAAGGCGTCTACCGGATCCTCGTCCAGTAGGAACGGCTTCCAGAGCGCGCCCGCTGATCGCCAGACCACCACGGGGGGCCGGCCCGGTTCCCGTGGTTCCTGGCCGGCCGCCGGAGGAACCCCCTGGGGGAAAGGGAACTGGTGCCGGGCAAACGCCAACCTTGGAACCGTGGTCAGAGCGGGAGGAGCTCCGCTCCTCCCGACCTCCTGGCCAGGGGCCAAAGGCCCCTGGACCCCTGCTGCCTGCCTGCCGAA
>CAZKPI010000471.1:0-448 GCA_964554555.1 uncultured bacterium | reverse complement strand
GAGCGTCTCTTCTGCCAATGCAGGGGTCAGGTGTGCGTTTGCCCTGGGAACCGGTGCCGGCGGCCGCCGCGACAGGGCTGACACCCTGGCCAGGTCTGACGCAGGAGAGGGTTTCTGACAGCCGCCTGCCAGGCCGATTTTCACCGGCATCGTTTTTGCGACAGGAAAAAGGCACGGAGGTGCGTCCCATGTCGCTGATATCCCTCTTCCTGGACCTGGGTCCCAAACCCTCCCTGATCACGAGAATCGGGATGAAAACCGGAGAGGAGCTTCGAACGGCAACCGACGCCTTCCTCCAGAAGCACCCCCGGGCGGTGGTCTACGGCATCCTGGCTGTGCTGGTCGTTGTCCCCGCCCTGATGGTGGGGAGCCTTCTGACGACCGGCCCGTCGGTCAAACCGGCGACCATCGTGACGGCGAACACCAGCCGCCCGCCGGCCCCCGCCCC
>CAZKPI010000470.1:0-4490 GCA_964554555.1 uncultured bacterium | reverse complement strand
CTCGGCCTGCAGTTGCGCGATCTCATCGCCGCCCGCCTCCGCATCGGTTTTGAACTTCGTCTTCAGCATCTTGGCGGCTTCGGTCTGGTAGCCCTGAATCTTGACCTGGGCATCAGCCACCATTTTCTGATAGCCCGCCACCTGGGCCATCTGGGCTGACGCGAGTCCGCCTCCTGCGAGGGTTTTGTCGATCTTCAACCGCAGGGCGGAAAGAATCATCAGGTCTTCCATGATCACCCCCGTGAAGCGTTCAACCACGGTGAGGAAGGCCTTCGCTTCATCCAGGGGCACCTGACTGGCGGCGAGAAGGGCCTGGAAATCCTCCCGGATCGCGGCGAACGCCTCCGCCTCGTCCTGGAGCATCCCCTGGATGACCCCCGGGATCTCGTCGAGTTCAATGTTGGCGCCCAGTTTCGAGAGTTCCTCTTCCCACTTTTTCTTTTCGGCCTCGATGTCGAGCTCGGCCTTTTCGGTCTTGCCGCCCTTCTTCACCACGAGCTCTTCGCCTTCGTTGACCATGACCTTTTCCTGGGTCTCGCGAACCAGAACCTCGGCCATGCCGCGCAAGACGCCGATGCGGTCTTCCTCGGGGCCCGACTGACAGGTGATATTGGTGCCTTTGATGCCGGCGACGGCCTGGCTCATCTCGATATCCATCGTGCCGTCTTTCACCATTTTCTTCACGTTCACCCACAGATTGCCGGCGAGGAGCTTGATCTGGCTGTCCTTGGCGGCCGGACTCGACAGCACGATCTCCGACTCCGGCTTCATGACGAAGGTGGTCATATCAGCGAAGCTCAGGATGGCGCTGGAGCGCTCGGCGGTCTTGACGTGGTCATCAACGTTCAGCGTCATATCAAGCTTCGCGAACGACCAAGCCTCTTCGTCGGCGTCAGGCCGCACCTCGACCTGCCCCGAAAGATCGGAAAATCGCGCGCCCGAGTCTTCGGCCCAGGCCGGGACCAGCAGGCAGGAAAAAACAAGGAAAGCCGCCAACCACACACGTTTCATCTGGAACTCCTCGAAGGGTAGACTCTCAGGGGGTAACACTCTTCCGTGACGAGGCATGCTAGCACACCCCTCCAGGGGAGTCAATGAGTCGTACCCTCCCAGAAATGTCAAGGACTTTTCGTGCAGGAGAACCGGCGACCCTTGCTCCCGACCCCGCGGTCGGGGTTACTTCGAATGCCAGGCCGTGACGTTTCCCGCCTGGTCGGACACCTGGACGGCGAGCTGGGCGGCACGGGCCTGCCCGGAAGGTTCGAGGACGTAGATCTCATCACGGTCGGGGTCGGAATCGGCCTCGGCCTTCTTCCCGCCGATGGCGGCCCGGGTCGCATACCAATCGATCCCCGAGCCTTCGTCGGCCACCTCGAACACGTGGACCCGGCCCAGGGTCACCAGGGTCCGCCGGCCGCGATAGGTCAGGCGCGGCGGCACCAGGTCACGCACCAGAACCAGGGGCATGGGAACGCGGGTGCCCAAGGTGAGGGTGCCGCCCTTGGCCTCTCCCCCCTGGCAGGCGTATGACCGGCCCTCGCGCCACCGGTAGGCCCCGATCTTCCGGTGGTCCTCAGCGGGGGGGAGGGGGAACACCCACGCCGCCGGCTTGTCGGTCACCAGGTCCGGCGGGGCAAAGGTCCACACCGGGGAAACCTCCACAAGAGCGGGGCTTTTGGCCTTCGCCGGAGCCTGGGCTTCCCGAACGAGGTCCACGCGCGCCAGGATGGGGAGGTTCAGGCCCCCCTCCGGGAAACGGATCTTCAAGCCCCGTGGGCCCTCCACCTCCCCGCCCGCCCGGTCGAGATACCGGTGCG
Source organism: uncultured bacterium (assembly GCA_964554555.1). Classification (GTDB taxonomy): domain Bacteria; phylum Muiribacteriota; class Ozemobacteria; order Ozemobacterales; family Ozemobacteraceae; genus Ozemobacter. The sequence continues at coordinate 2,673 of CAZKPI010000470.1, read as the reverse complement.
GGGGAAGCACCTCGAGGGCCCCAGCCTTCGCCCCCCCCGCCCATTCGGGCGCGATGGGAAAGGCCATCGATACCCCTGTCCTGGAGACCACCGCGGGCAGAAGGTGTTCCCGCCCGGAGGCATCCGTCACCGTCACCGAGTCCGCCCGGGGGGGAACCGGCCCCGCGGGCGGCCCGCAGTCGACGATCACCGACGTGGGGCAATACACCACCCGCCGCGGCCGGAGATCGGCCCGGAGCGGGGAGGTCGGCTCCAACAGTGTTTCGCCCACCACCGGCCCTTCGACCACCACCTGGTTGCCCGCGAAATCGCGAGCGACGATCCGGACGGCGTGCGGCCCGGGCGTCAGGTCGAGCACGCCGGCCCACGGCTGGGCGCCGGCGCTGAACGGCGTGGTGTCGAACGGCCACCGGAACAGGGTGTAGACAAAACCGGTCCCCGGCCGCTCGGTCTTCGGATGATCGTAAACATACGGACACTGGGGGTTCTGGTCATACGAGAACGTGTCGAAGCGGCGTTCAAACAAGGCCTTCCCATCGAGTTCGAGCCGGACGGACCCGACCCCGAACCGACTGCCGCCTTCCCCGTGGTCGATCAGGCCAATCGCGAGCCCTGCCCTTCCCGCCAGCCGGACCGGCTGTTTCCAGCCATAGCTTCCCGGGCCGGTCTTGGCCAGGGGGACCGTGACCGGGTGAAATCCTCCGTTGATGAGGGTCTTGGGGGAAAGGGGATCGACGTGCAGGTGGAACGCCTGGGGAATCGAGGTGTCGGGCGCCACGAGCCCGAGGGAGGAAGGAGAGATCGGATCGTCGTTGAGTTTTCGCGTCTCGAAATGCAGGTGGGGAGGGCCCAGGCCGGTCTCCCCGGAATAGCCGATGATCTGGCCTTTCTTCACGGGGAACTTCTCAGGACCGAAGAAATCGTCGATGCCGTAGCGGGACCCCGACCGTGCCTGCTTGTCGGCAATGTAGCGGGCCATGGGCTCGGCGAAACGTTCCAGATGGGCGTAGAGCGAGCGGACGGCCAGCCCGGGGTGATCGAGATAGACGGAATTTCCGGCCCCCCGATGCTGAACCTTCAGGCGCGAGACGAACCCGTCTGCCATGGCGTGCACCGCGTGTCCCGTTTCCCCGCGCGTTTTCAGATCGATGCCGGCGTGGAACCGCAGGCCGCGGTACTCGGCGAAACTCGAACTCTGCTTGATCTCGATCCGCAGGGGCCAATCCGGGGTTTCCGCCGTCAGGAGCACCGGCAGAACGGCCAGGCAGGCCGCCGTCAACACACGTTTCATACCCTCACCTCCGGGGTGCACGAAGCATACCTGGAAACCTTTCAGGGGTCAATTTACCCCTAAACGAAAGGCAAAGCGATGCCGATGTTGATAGTGGGAAAGTTTTTTTCGATCACCCGAAACAGGCATGAAAGGAGGTGAACACATGATCGCCAATCTTGTTTCCCTGAATGTTCTCGATCTGCTGGAGGTGGACTCCAAGCCCTCCCTTCCCGCAGATCGGAAGTCCGCGGACGCCTTCGTCCGCACCCTGCAGGCGGCAATGGAGCGGCCCCGCGCCTCCCAGGCCCGGACCCACCAGAGTCCCCGGCCCCCGGCGGAAGTTCGTCGGCCGACTCCGGTTGCCCCTGCCCGTCCCCCCGTCTCCAGCGACACGGCCCAGGAAACCGCAGAGCCCCAGACCTCCGAAGGGACAGAAGCCGCCCAACCGGTCCAGCCCATCGAAAGCGTGGAGGCAAACACGCCAGCCGCCGGAACAGAGGCCGCCGCCCAGACCCAGGTCGAGGCCGACGCCCCGCACGATGCCGAAACCCTGCCCTCAGAAGGCGGGGTGCCCGAGAACCCGGCCGTGGGGGAATCCGCCACGGAAATCCCGGTCACCGATCCCCTGCCCGTTCCCCTGCCGTCCGACCCGACCGCCATCCTGCCGCCAACGCCGGATGCCGCCAGCCTGGACGAGCCCTCCAAAGATCCTGCCCAGGAACTGTCGGAAGCCGCCCGGAGACTCGCCGAAGAACTGGCTGTCATCCTGCAGAAACTCCAGGAATCCAGTCCGGAAGAGCGCCAGGCCCTGATCGACGCCCTCCCCGAACATCCCGTGGTGGAAGACTTCCTGGAAACCCTGGCCGGGGAAACCGGTCAGACCGTCCCCCAGCTCCTCAAGGACCATACCCCCGAGGAACTGTTCGCCCCGATCCAGAAGGTCCTGCCCCTGCTTACCGCCGACGTCCCCGCGACCCCCGGGGAATTCGGCCAGGCCCTCGAACAGGCCCTCCAGGACAGCCCGTTCTTCCGCGACCTCAAACCCGCCAAGGCCGTTCAGGCCTTCACCCGCCTGATCGCCGCCGTCATCCCGACCCCGGACCGATCGGGTCAGCCTGCCGCTGACGCCGCCTCGGACCTGGCGGCCGATGGCCAGGGCGCCGCCGCCCCCGACCGCGACAAGGGTGTGTGGGGCCTGCTCCAGAAGATGACCCACGCCGCCCGCGGCCGGGAAAAGACCGACCAGGCCGGGGAGTCCGAAACCCAGGCCGCCCCCGAACCGTCTCCCGCTCAAGAGGGAAAACCCGTTCCCAGCCTGCGTTCCGAGGCCGCGGCAAAAGCCGCCGCCGCGGAGGGGCATGCCAACGGGAAGACCCAGACCCCCACCGCTCCGTCCTCAC
>CAZKPI010000469.1:0-4498 GCA_964554555.1 uncultured bacterium | reverse complement strand
GACACCATGCCTCCCGGGGACATCTCCCTGAGCCTATGCTAGAATAATCCCACTTCCAACACAAGGAGTCCCAGATGCGGCAACGGAATGGAATGCAGACATGGAAAGCGGTCCTGGTCATCGCCCTCCTGCTCGGAGCGGCGGGGGCGGCCGGGGCGGCCGGGACCTGGCAGACCTTCACCCTGGACAACGGGCTCGGCGTCCTCATCAAGGAGGAGCCCGCGGCCCCCGTGGTGGCGCTCAACATCTGGATCCATGTCGGGTCCCGGAATGAGAAGCCGGGCCAGGAAGGCTTTTCCCATCTGATCGAGCACATGCTGTTCAAGGGCACCCCCACCTATCCGACCGGCCAGCTCGACAAGGAGATCAAGAAACTGGGCGCGTCTCAGAACGCCTTCACCTCTCTCGACTACACCTGCTACCACGTGCTGGGAGCGAAGGAACACTTCCCCCGCCTGATGGAGCTGGAAGCGGATGCCGTGCTGAACAGCCTGTTCGACCCGGTCGAGTTCGCCAGAGAGGTGCAGGTGGTGCTGGAAGAGATGCGCATGGACAAGGACGAGCCCCAGTCGAAGGTCTACAACATGGTCAAGGAGGCCGCCTACACCACGCATCCCTACCGCCATCCCGTGGTCGGCTATCATGACGTGCTGGCCTCGGCCACCCGCGATCAGGTGTTCGACTACTACAAGACCTATTACACCCCGCCCAACATGTTCGTCGTGGTGGTGGGCGACGTCCAGACCGCTGAGGCTCTCGAGATCGTGAAGAGACACATGGGGGCGGTCACCGGCAAACCCAAGCCCGACCAGACGGTTCCCGCCGAGCCTCCCCAGGACCGGCGGCGCGAGGTGCGCGAATTTGGCGATCTCCAGCAGGCCTATGTCACGCTGGCCTGGCATGCCCCGGGCATCGCTTCCCCCGACAACTACGTGATGGACGTCATCTCGGCCCTGATGGGCTCGGGGCGCAGTTCCCGCCTCGTGCGGACCCTGGTCGAGGATGAGAAGCTGGTGTCCAGTGTCCGCTCCAGCTACTATACCAGCCAGGACCCGTCGCAGTTCCTGATCATGGCCGAACTGCCCCAGGGCAACGTGGGACGCTTCATCGAGCGGGCCGCCCGGCTGATGGCCGACCTGGGGGTCGATCCGCTCAAGGCCGAGAGGGGCGGGGACGGGGTGATCACCCCGGAGGAAATCGACAAGGCCAAACAGCAGTTGATCGCCTCGACCATCTTCTCCCGGGAGACGGCCGAGTCGCAGGCCTTCAACTACGGGCATTACGCCACCCTGGGCAAGCTGGGCGAAGCCGACGCCTACATCGACCGCATCAAGCGGGTCTCCCTCGATGACATCCGGCGGCTGGCGAAGGAGACCTTCACCGACTGGAACCTGACCGTCGCCCGGCTCGAACCGCAACTGGCCAGCGGGGCAATGGTTCCGGAGATGATCACCCTCGAGAACGGGGTCCGGCTGATCCTCAAGGAGAACCATTCCTCGCCCCTGGTGGCGATGGCCGTGCAGATCGATGCCGGCGGCCTGCGGGAGGAGCGTCGCGAGGCCGGCCTGGCCAACCTGACCGCCGCCACGCTCCTGAAGGGCACGGAAGGGAAGAAGGCGGAGGAGATTGCCCAGGCCTTTGAGGCGATGGGCACCACGGTGGAATGCAAAGCGCAGAAGAGCTTCACCACCTTCAAGATGCAGGCCCTGGCCGAGAAGTTCCTGCCTTCGCTCGACCTCTGCCTGGAGGTGCTGACAAAGGCTGATTTCCCTGAGGCCGAGTTCCGGAAGGAGCAGGATCTGGCCCTGGAGAAGCTGAAAGCGGAAGAGGACAACCTCTTCCCCTACATCTATTACAAATCTCTCTCTGCCATCTTTCCCGACTACCCCGTCGGCTACTCCTCGCTGGGGACTCCCGAGGACGTCCGCGCCCTGCGGCGGTCTGACTGCGCCCAGTTCTTCAGGAAACACTTCGTCGGGCCGGGCATGGTCATTTCCCTGGTGGGCGATTTCTACCTGGCCGAGATCAAGGACCAGCTGGTGAAGCGCTTCGAGGCCCTCCCGAAGGGGAACCCGGGACCCCTGCGCGAACCGAAGCTCGACCCGGTCGCCAAGCCGATCGAGGTGGTCGGCCAGAAGAACCGCCAGCAGTCCCAGATCCTGGTGGCCACCCGCACCTTCCCCCGGCACGACCCGCGGATGGTGCCGATGGACGTCCTGCGGACCATCCTGTCCGGCAGTATGGCCTCGCGGCTGTTCACCAACCTGCGTGACAAAAGGTCTCTTGCCTATTCGGTCTGGGCGACGAACGTCGGTACCCGCACGGTCGGATATTTCTTCGCCACCCTGAGCACCGCGGTGGGCAAGCTCGACGAGGCCCGGACCGCGCTGATCGAGGAACTCGAGGCCATCCGTACCGGCGGGTTCACCGACGAGGAGTTCGAGGACGCCAAGAAATACCTGCTCGGCCAGTATGCCCTCAGCCTGGTCGACAACATTTCCCAGGCCGACGCTTTCTCCTCAGATGAGTTCTTCGGCGTGGGGTTCGACTACTACCGCAAGTATCCGGATCTCATCCGGAACGTCACCAAGGAGGCGGTGATGGCCATCGCCCAGGAATTCCTCCTCGGCAAGGGCGCTTACGTGGTGGGGGTGACCAAACCCTAGCCGGGGGTTTTCCGGACCGCCGGCGGACGGGCCCGGCGGCGGTCCGGTCCGGGTTCCTGCCCCTCCGGTCCGGGCCTGCCCCGTGCCCGGTTTGCCCCCTCCGGGATTGGGCGCCGTCCGGGCTGGCGGTCAGGGTTTGTCCGCCTGCCGGGGCCGGCCATGACGTTGGGGGGCCAACGTGACGCCGGGGGCGGCCCGCCCGTGACCAAAGCGCAGGGGCCGCTCGCGAGCGGCCCCTGTGGCGGGTTGGCGGGTTGGGCGGGGACGGGGTCCGTTCCGGGTGAGGCGGCGGGAGCGGGGCGCGGCCCCCTGGTTCAGACGGCCGGGTGGGCCTGCAGGTCGGCGGCCCGGGAGGCCCGTGACCGCAGGGTGTCGAGAAGTTCGGGGCCCAGGTGGGTGATCGAGCCGGCGCCGAGGGTGAACAGCACGTCGCCGGGTTCGACGATCTTGGTCAGCTGGAAGGTCAGTTGGTTGATGTCCTTGACCAGGCGGGCCTTGCGGCGCTGGCCGACGGGCATCTGGTCGATGATCAGCTGGCTGGTGACGCCGGGAATGGGCTTTTCCGAGCTTGGGTAGATCTCGGTGACGAACAGCTTGTCGCAGTCGCTGAAGGCACGGCCGAACTCGTGGCAGAGCAGTTGGGTGCGGGTGAACCGGTGGGGCTGGAACACCACGAGAATGCGCTTGGCGCCCAGGTTGCGGGCCGCGGCCAGGGTGGCGCGGATTTCGCTGGGGTGGTGGCCGTAGTCGTCGATGACGGTGATGCCTTCGCAGGATCCCTTGACCTCGAAGCGGCGCCCGGCTCCGTGGAAGGCCAGCAGGCCGGTGCGGATCTCGTCGAAGGTCAGCCCCTGGTCGAGACAGAAGGCGATGACCGGCAGGGCGTTGAGGACATTGTGCCGCCCGGGGACGGACAATTCGACGGTCTCGCGCAGGATGCCGCCGATGGTCAGCTGGAAGGTCGAGCCGTAGGGCTTGAGCCGGACCTGGGTGGCCATGATGTCGGCGGGGTGATCGATGCCGTAGGTGACGACCCGGCGGTTCTCGGGGAGGGCAAGGGTGCGGGCGTTGGCATCGTCGGTGCAGAGGTAGAGGGTGCCCTCGGGGTTGATGTGGGTGACGAAGACCTCGAAGGCCTTGACGATTGACTCGACGCTCTCATAGTGGTCGAGGTGGTCGTTGTCAATGTTGGTGACGATGGCGGAATGGGGAAAATACTTCAGGAAGGTCGCATCGCTTTCGTCGGCCTCGGCCACGAAGAAGGGACCCTGTCCGGGGCGGGCATTCCCGTTGAGGGCCTGGACATTGCCGCCGACCACGCAGGTGGGGTCCCGGCCCGCCTCGACCAGAACGGTGGAGACCATGCTGGTGATGGTGGTTTTGCCGTGACTGCCGGCGACCGCCAGGGCGATGGGGGCGTCGAGGAACAGCTCGGCGAGCAGGTCGGAGCGATGATAGATCGGGAGGCCCAGACGACGGGCTTCCAGCAACTCGGGGTTGTCGGCGGCGATGGCGGTGGAAACCACCACCTTGGCGACGTTGTCGGCGATCGGGTGGAGGTTGGCGGGGCTGTGCCCTTCGAAGATGCGGGCGCCGGCCCTGGCCAGGCGGCGGGTGATGTCGGTCGCGGAGAGGTCGGAACCGGACACCTGGAAGCCCTTGGTCATGTAGACCTGGGCGAGGCCGCTCATGCCGATGCCGCCGATGCCAATGAAATGGATGCCGTTGCGGGTTGCCATGTCGGGGATACCTGCCTCCTTGCTGTTGGCTGCGGGGAACCAATCTTCTTCGATATCCATCGGAAGCAATCCGCAGAACCCTGCGGGTTTTTT
>CAZKPI010000468.1:0-4508 GCA_964554555.1 uncultured bacterium | reverse complement strand
GGGGAACCCGCCAGACCGGGCGGCCGCCCCCGCCGGGGGCATCACGGGTTCCCCGGCCTGGTCAGTCCTCCCGCAGAGCCAGCACCCCCTGGTCGACCTCCTGCACCTTGGCCCGGTCGACCAGGGCGCCGACCAGGGCGTAGGCGAACTCGAACGTGGTGCCCGGCGCCTGGGAGGTGATGATCCGGCCGTCGATCACCACCCGCGAGTCCTCATACGTCACCCCGGAGGCGGCGGCCAGCTTCGCCTTTACCCCGGGATGGCAGGTCATCCGGTGGTCCTTGCCGACCCCGGCCGTCACCAGAACCGTGGGGGCGGCGCAGATGGCGGCCAGCAGTCCCCCGGCCTGTTCGACCCGGCGCAGAAGGGCAAGCACCCGCTCGTCGGCGGCCAGCTGACGGGTTCCCTCCAGCCCCCCGGGCATGACCAGGGCGCGACAGCGGCCCTCCTCCAGTTGCCCGAAGGGAAGGTCGGGAACCATCGGAATCCCGCGGGAACCCATGACCGGCTCGGTCCGCTCGGCCAGGGTCACCGTCTGCACATCGAGCCCCGCCCGGCGCAGTACATCGACCGTGATCACCAGTTCCATCTCCTCGAATCCCGGGGCCATCAAAACGTATACCTTGGACATCTCGACACCTCCTGGCTGGTGGCCGGCGGTCAGCGTGGCGGGCCTTGAACCGGCCTCCCCGCCATTCTACTCCCTTCCGTCCGGGGGGGCCACCCCTCCTGGCCCCTTTCCCTGGGACCCAGAAACGCGCTGAACCCAGGCGGATGGAGTCCGGGAAAGATGCCGGCGCCCCTGGCGCGGGCGAGCGGGCCTGGCGTCTTCAACGGGCAGGTGTTCCCCGCCTTCTCCGGGCGGATGGCGGCCGCCCGCCGCGGAAATGCGGGTAACCCGCCGGGGAACTCCCGGCCCGGCCACACCCGGTTCCCCCAGGGATTCCGTTGACAGGCGCTGGGCGCCTTTCTATAATCCGTTCATTGACTGCGACTGGAAAAGGAGCCCCCCATGTCCACCCCCGCCATTCTGGAACAGCGCCTGCGCGTCATCAGTTTCATCTTTGTGGTGATCGGCATCCTGCTGACCATCGGCAGTTTCGTGGTGGCGGGGATGCTGGCCGACAGCGCCGACATCGGAAAGCACCTGACAACTTTGGCGCCCGCCGATGCCCAGGCCCGGATCATCCTGCAGGTCCGCTACGAGGGGGTCGCCAACCGGTGCCTGGGCATCGGGCTGTTCTTCGTCCAGCTCGGCATCCTGTTCTTCGTCTACCTGCTGTTCAGCAAGGTCCGCATTCTCGAAGGCACGATGTGACCCGGGCGGGCCCGGCCCGGCGCTGGCGGGAACGGGGCGCGGCTTCAGTCGAGCGCGGCGAGGGCCGGCTGGAGGATGGCGTAGACCTGGTCGGGGGTGATCGTTCTGAGGCAGACGTTGTCGTTGCAGGGCGTTTTTCGGTGGTTGGCCGCGCTGACGCAGGGTGAGCAGGCGAGCCCGGCGTAGATCGGGGTGGTCGGCCCGAGGGAGCCGTAAAGATGCGGCGTTTCGGGGCCAAAGAACACGTAGGTGGGCATGGCGGTCACGGCCGCGAAATGGGCCGGCCCCGAATCGTTGCTGAGCATGAAGGCGGCCAGGCTGTAGAGGGCGGGCAGTTCGGTCAGGGTGGTGGCCCCGGCGAAATTGGCGATTCGCTCCCGCTCCGGGCCGGTGATGGCGGCGGGAATGGCCTCCAGGCCCTCCCGCTCGCCGGGAGCCCCGGTCAACAGCAGGAAAACGCGGGGGTGTTGCGCCAGCACCCGGCGGGCCAGGGTGATGTAGTGCTCCTGGGGCCAGCGGCGCAGGGGAAGCAGGTCGCTGGCGTTGGCGTTGAACAGCACGAGACGGTGACGGGCGGGGTCGAACCCGGGGGCCCGCTCCCGGATCCGGGCCAGCATGGCGGTCTTCTGCCCGTCGGTCACGACGGCCTTGCCCAGGGCGAGGGCGTGGTCGGGGACCGCGATCTTGGCGAAGGGGGTCTCGGGAGCCCGGGCGGTGGCGGCGTGGGCCAGGGCGAAGAAGTTTTTGGTGATGTGCTGGTGCGGGTTGTAGGCCACCTTGTGGGTCAGCAGGTCGCCGCGGTACAGCCCCTCGTTTGTGAAGGCATGGAACCCGACCCGGCGCCGGGCCCCGCTGAGACCGGTCAGCAGGGCGGTGAAGCGGCTGAACAGTTCGAGGTCGACCACCGTGTCGATCCGTTTCCGGCGGCACCAGGCCAGGAAGGCCAGGGTGTCCCAGGCCAGGGCGAACAGGCCCGTCTCGCGGATGGTGAAGATGTTCTCCTCGGGAATCGGGTGCAGGAGGTCGAGGCTGGGCTTGTTCTTCGCGAAGATGAGGAAATGCAGACGGCAGTCGTGTTCCCTCTGCAGGTGCCGCAGGACGGGATCGACCAGGATGGTACTGCCCATCTCGGACAGTTCGATGAACAGCAGGTTGCGTGGGGGGCGGGGGCGGCGCGGGACGAGGGTTTCCCATGTTTTCACCAGGGCTGTGGCCAGCACGGTCAGGGGAATGCCCGCCCAGTAGTCGATGGCCCGCATGGTATCGACCTGCATGGTGTCCTCCAGGGCCCGGCGAGTTGGCAAGGGAACCGGGCGGCGGGGCCCATGATATCCGGTCCGGGCCGGCCGCGTCAAAACGCCCGGGAGCCGGCCCCCCTGGCGCGGCGCGCAACGGGCGGTTCGCACCGCCATCTGCGGCGGCGCCCCGGGGAGCCTTCCGATGCCGGGCCGGATGGTCCCTTGGCGTTGCGCGAAACTCGCGTTTCGCGCCGCCCTCCGTGGCGGCAAAGGGGCCCTTCCGGCCTCCTGTCGGTCAGATCCTGTTGCTGAAGCAGATTCGGGAGTCCCTGGCCGGTCGAGTGGTTCTGTTCGAACTCTGGCCTCTCTGCGGTTTGCCGAGCTGGCTTCGCCCGCCCAGGGTCCTCCCCCTGCACCGCCCTTCCTCCATACGCTCTTGGCGAAGTTCGAATCGCTGGTGGCGGCCGAAGTGTACAAGTGGGTCCGCACGGCCGGGGAAAATGCCGAGCTGTTCTTCTATCGTACTCACGCCGGCGCCGAGATCGACATGTTGATCCAGACTCCGCATGGCTTCGTGGGCATCGAGGCCAAATTGACCCAGCGACCGGGCCGGGCTGACGTGCGGGTCATGCGCGAAGTGGCCAGAGCTCTGGGGAAGGAATGGCGCGGGGGTCTTGTGGTCTACCGCGGGCAGAAGCTGGAACCGCTTGGCGAAGCGGGCATCTGGGCCATTCCCTGCCCCTGGCTCTTCCTGCCATTCGGTGGTTGACCACCCGCTCCGTGCACCCTCTCAAGGCTAGATGGGAACTGCTTTGACGAAACCACGACACTCGGATGGTTGCCACATCTTGCTCTCGCTTTGCTCATAGCCAGGTTGGGTCCTTCAGACGAGCTGACCTGGTCAGGCCTGCGCAAGCCAGCTGAACTGGCGCCGGCTCCCGCCCGAGTCCCCCCGCAAGTCTTGCCGCTCGCCTGGTCCGCCGCGTCGCGCCAGCCGGTTCGCACCCTTGGTTGACCAGGCAGGCCACCAGCCTCCCTGGATGAAGATGCCGCCGTGCCTTCCGGCATGTCGCTCCCCTCGCTGGCCGATTCCTGCCCTGCCGAGGGGCCGAGGAGAAACCTCCTTGTCAAGCGGCATGGCCCACCGGAACGGCGCGACAGCTGGCACCTGAAAGCGTATCCACGGCGGCCCCTGCTCCGATTTGACCAGGACAGGCTCCAGTGATAGATCAGAATCCAGGGTTTCGGCATCCCGAAGTTCCTGCCATTCCGTGGCTCGGTTCCTCTGCGAGCATCGGCGCTGGGAAGGCCTGATAGGCAAATCTGGTCGCTTTCTGAACGCAGGGCGATACCCGTTCGGTGTCACCAGCATCGACGATCCTCGCTGGGGCATCGCAGGAGGCATTTCCGAACCAAGGCAGCAGGCTTCGGTGAGCGAAGGCTTCTGGGAATCTTCCGAGCATCCTGGATCAGGAGGGAAATGGCCATGCGTAGCTGGAAGAGATGGCATCTGCTCGAACATACATTGATCGTCTTTGGCTTGATCGGCCTGCTGGGCGGACTGCCCCAGGGCCTGGCAGGGGAAGAGAAGACCACTTTCCGCATGCGCGAGTGGACGCCCCATACCAGATACTATGGGAACATCAACGGCTTCCCGACCCATCAGGTACGATGCGTGATGTCGGACGGGAAAAGCGGGGTGGTGGCGGGAACCTACGACCAGGGAATCCTGCAGATCGACTCCCAGGCCGGGTCTTTCCGCCATCTCTTGTCCTCTGAGGACATCGCTCGCCTGGGGCCGGTCAACGCGCTGACCCTGGCTCCGGATGGGCAGACCCTCCATATCGCGGCCAACAATGGCTTGTTCCAGGTGCGGCTCCATTCCGGCAGTGCGACCCTTCAACGCAGCAAAGACCTGGCCGATACCATCGTCCTGTCGTTGGCGCTGACGC
>CAZKPI010000467.1:0-4513 GCA_964554555.1 uncultured bacterium | reverse complement strand
AAGGAGGCGGTCCGGGATTGAACCCATCGGGCGGAAGGCCATGGAAGCCGTGGCGATCAGAGAGGAAAGAATGGCCACCAGGCCCGGCGAAGCCACGGGCCGGGACGGCCTCCCCATGACCGGGCCCGCCGAACGGGAAGGGAGGGGCGGGCGTCTGCCAGACCAACTGCCCGGCGTCGTCGAATACCCAGAGCGGAAAATGCCCGAAAGGCCAGGGTCCCCTGGCCGGGGCCATCTCCGCCCCCCCGTCACCAGGCGCCGGCGGCTCCGCCGACGGCTCGGGGGAGGGTGGGGGCAGGGCTTCCCGGGCTCCGCCCTTCCTGGGAAAGGGCCCGGTCGGCCCCGAAGCCAGCCTTCCGACGGCCGGCGGCCCGGCGGCTGGCATGGAGGCGGCCGTCCCCTCCAGGCTGGCAATGGCCTTCCCGCCCTCCCGGTTCAGAAAATCGATGGCGGCGGACCATTGACGGTCGGCGGCCTCCTCGTACAAGTACCAGATCATGGTGGCCGTCACCGCCGTCACGGTCAGGACCGTGGCGGCGAACCAGGCCAGGATCCGGACGAACAGGCCCTGCCGTCCCAGCATCAGCCGGCGGCCTTCTCCGCGAACAACGCATACAGGTAGCCAGTTCCCCGGATGGTCTGGATCCGCTCGCCGGCCGGGGTCTCGTTGCCCAGCTTGCGGCGCAGGTTGCTGATGTGCACGTCGAGACTGCGGTCCTCGTAGGTGAGGTGCCGTTCCAGCACCTGCATGGCCAGTTCCTGGCGTTTCACCACCGTTCCGGCGGCCCGCAGGAGCACCTCCAGGAGCTTGAACTCCACGGCCGTCAGATGGATCTCCTCCTCACCGCGGAACACGCGCCGGGTGCCGGGAACCAGCCGCAGGTCGCCGACCGCGATCTCTTCCCCCGCTTCCGGACGCCGGGCGCCGGCCGCCCCTCCCGCCGACCGCCGGGCGATGGCCCGGATCCGCGCCGCCAGTTCCCGGGGGTTGAAGGGCTTGGGCAGGTAGTCGTCGGCCCCCAGCTCGAGACCCACGATCCGGTCGCTCTCCTCACCCCGGGCGGTCAGCATGATGACCGGGAGCGAGGAACGGCTCCGGACCCGCTTGAGCACCTCAAACCCGTTGAGCTCAGGCAACATCACGTCCAGAATCAGCAGGTCGATGGCGGTCTCGAATGACTGCTCCAGCAGACGGTCGGGGTGGTGCCAGACGGTGACCGTGAACCCCTCGCCCGTCAGGAAGGTGGACAGCAGTTCACCAAGTTCCACATCGTCGTCGAGAATTCCCAGGCGTTTCATCAGGCTCCTCCAGGCTTGCTTCCTTCCAAGCCTACCGTGCTGGTCAGCCGCTGGCAATGATCCCGACCCGCCCGCCGCCTTAAGAAATGCAAACGGCCGGCCGGACCCGCCCTGACCCCGCCAACTTCCCCTTCCGTATCCAGGGAAGTTGGGATACACTGTGACCCACTGGCCCGGCTGATACCTCCCGGGCCCGGACCGGTCGGCCCCCTGGACGAAACCTTCCGACCGGCCGGGAAGGACGATGAAGACAGAACTGGGCGAATCCCCCGGCGGGGGCGGTTCCCGACGCGCCCGCGCCCTGTTTCCTTTTGTCCTGCCCATCGCCCTGCTCGTCCTGCTCCTGGGCATCATCGACTGGTCAGACCGGACCCGGGCCGACTGGAACGCCCGGCAGAGGGAAAGCCTCCTGCAGGACGACGCCCGTTCCCGCCTCGAGACCTTCCGGCACAGCTACTCCTACGCCGCCCAGATGCAGATCCTGAACCGGTCCCTGCGCCTGCGCCTCAGCCGCGGATTGCTCCGCCGCCTTGACCGCACCGGCCGGGTCGATTTCGACCTGGTCCGCACCCGCTTCCTGCCGCTGTTCCGGCGGATCGTCCCCGCCCCGTACCGCCCCCCCGATGCCTCGATCTACCTGTTCTCCCTCGATGCCGCCGGCAAGCCCCGCCCCGAGAGCGGGCCGGGCCTGGCGACCCGCAAGAACCGGTTCATGGCCACCCTGGTGGGACAGCTCATCCGCTACGACCGCTCGACCACCGAGGAACTCGCCGCGGCCGACAAGAACTGCCAGAGCGCGTTCGGCGGCGGCTGTCCGGTGGGCCTGGTCGCCGAGGTCGGGAAGGGCCGCCCGGTCCTGGGCCAGGCCGACGGCGCCGACGCCCTCATCCTCTGGGACACCATTGCCCTTCGCGGCCGGCCCGTCGGCGCCTACCTGATGACCTTTCCCCTGACCTCCCTCACCCGGGCCCGCCGTCTGCGCCAGGCCCTCGATACCGCCGCCCTCGCCGCCCGCCCCCGCGGCGGGCTCCCCATCCTGGTTCCGATGGAGGACGGCCGGACCGGCGTCGCCCCCGCCTTCCCCACCGGCCAGGGCAGTCCCGACCTCCGCCGGACCCTGCGGCGCGTCTTGCGGGCAGGACCGCGCGAAGCGGTGGTCCCACTGTCGACCCTGGTCCGCCACGGCGGATGGTACCTCTTCCGCGACGTCCTGCGGGTCGGGTCGACGTTCGAGTTCTGGATGGCCTATCCCGCGGGCGGCGGCCGGGAAGGCCGCTCGCCGGGCCGGGGGATCGCATTCCAGATACTGGCGGGGGTGACCGGTATCCTGACCTCCCTCCTGCTGGCCCACCTCTGGATCTTCGGCGCCCCCCCTTATCTGTCCCTCCGCATCTGGTTCCCGGGGTACATCGGCCTGGTCGGCGGCCTGCCCCTGACCGTCCTCTACCTCGTCGGCTCCATGCAGATCGACATCTCCCGCCTGCGCGAGATCCAGACCCTGCGCGAAGAGGCCATCAGCAAGCTCGAGGAGATCGACGCCGGCCATGCCTCGATGTTCCTCCATTTCACCGGGGTGGCCCGCCGCCTGATGTCCGACCCAGACTGGCGCCGGGCCTGCCTCTCAGGCCGCCCCGCCGACGCCGAACGGGCGGCCGCCGCCTGCAAGGCGGCTTTCCGGGCCGCCGGTCTGCCCCTGCGCCAGTTCCTCCTCATCCCCCTGGCGGGCCGCCCGCGGATCTTCTCCGACGACACCATCACCGCCCGGATGGCCGGCTCCTCGATGATCAGCTTCTTCCAGTCGGTGCGCGACTCCTGCCTCGAGGCCATCGGCCTGGCCACCGCGGCCGGCGGCGGGTCGGGCGACCCCACCGTCGCCGGCATCGGACGCTGGATGGCCACGCTCGGCGCGTTCCTGAACATGGGCGACCAGCGCAAGGACGTGTTGTTCGGCACGATGTACCAGGGGACGGTGACCTCGTCGGTGGGCAGTCCGGAAATGCATTTCTACGACTTTTTGGGCGATGGCGACCGGGTGCAGTCGTTTGCCGCCTTCCTGGCAGGCTCCGCCGCCGGCATGGAAAGCCGCCTCCGCTACATGGCCACCCGCTTCAACGCCTCGGTGGGACCGTATCACTGTTTGGCCGTGATCCGCCGCCAGCGCGGGGAACACTGGGCCGTGGCCCCCCGCCTGCAGGACAAATTCTGGCGGACCGATTTCGGCCGGATCCTCCAGCGATACATGGGCCTGGCCTCCCGGCAGGGGTCGCGCCAGGTCGGCCAGCGGGGCTCGCACCTGTTCGTGGCCCACCCCTGCCGGTCGGTGCCCGAGATCATCCTCGGTCTGCATGTCCCCACCCACGAGGTGGAGGCGCGCGCGGCCGAAGGCCGGTTCCGCCTGCGCTGTCTGACCGTCCTGATCGTGCTGTTCGTGGTCCTGGTGGGAACCTCGCTGTCCCGGTTCTTCGTGACCCCCCTGCGGCAGGTGGAAACCTGCCTGACCCGGGTGGCCGCCGGCGATCTGACCAGCCGGGTCGGGTTCGCCCGCCACGACGAACTGGGCAGGCTGGCCGTCTCGTTCGACGAAATGATCGACGGACTGCGCAAACGCCAGGATCTCGGCCGGTTCGTCTCCGGCACCCTGGAGGCCCGGCTGGTCGAGTCGGAAGGAGACGGCCTGGTCGAGCCCCTGCTCCGCAACGGGGCGATCCTGGTGTCCGACCTGCGCGGGTTCACCACCCTCTCCGAACAGAAGCCGCCCGAAGCCGTCGTCAGCATGCTGAACCAGCACCTCGAGGAGATGGTCGATGCCATCCGCCGGCAGGGCGGGCTGATCGAAAAATTCATCGGGGACGCCATCGTCGCCGCCTTCTACGACACCCCCGCCCGCCCCGGCCTGGCCGCGGGCCTGCTGGCCGCCTCCGACATGCGCCGCCGGCATCTGGCCTGCCAGCGACAGCGCCTGGCCGCCGGGGAATTCCCCTACGAGATGGGAATCGGGCTGGCCGCCGGAGCCATCCTGTCCGGAACCGTGTTCTCCTCCGGGCGGCTGGAACATGTCGTTCTCGGCCGGGTCCGCGCCGAGGCCGAGTCGCTGGAGACCCTGTCGAAGAAGGGCGCCCACACCCGGGTGGTCATCGCCCGGGAAGCGGCCGCCACCGCCCGCCAGCTCTTCCCCGACCTCCGTCTCGTCAAGCTCGGATTCGACGAGGGGTAC
>CAZKPI010000466.1:0-4536 GCA_964554555.1 uncultured bacterium | reverse complement strand
CGGCGGCCGGATCGCCGCCCCGGGCGCGTTCTCTGACTGGAGCGCGGTCAGGGGGGAAGCCATCGCCCCGGGAAGGAAAGGGCGGTCCACCTGCACCGTTCCCGAACCGGCAGTGGCGCGGATCTTCCCGGAGGGGCAGGCATCGATGCAGGCACGGCATCCCGACACCGGGCGGGCGCACCGGCCGGCCTTGAACAACAGCCGCGGCCGCGGGAACAAGCCTTCGGGATTACTGCACCACCGACAGCGGAGGGGACACCCCAGAAGGAAGACGGTGGTGCGGGTACCCGGCCCGTCATGCAGGGAGAACCCCTGGATGTCGAAGATCCAGCCTGTGGTTTCGCCGGCGGCCAACATGTCAGGCAATCAGGGAACCCGAGGGAAGGGGAACCCCGCCCGAAGGGATGACCTCCGCCGCCAGGAACCGGCCAGCGGGCATCGGCGGGGGGAAAGCTTCCTCAGGCGGTGGTCTCCTGTTCCCGGTCCGGAAGGGCGGGCTGGAACCGCTCGCAATGGACGGCACTCAGGTCGGGCCAGGTCCAGGCCTGGTCGGCGAACCCCTCGCAACGCCCGAGCCTGCCCTCGGCGGGCGGCCGAAACCGGCGGCAGATGCCGCAGGACGGGGCCCGCTGGAATTGGGGACAGGGCGGGGTGTCAATCATGACGGGCCGCTCGGAGAGCAGGCAGATGCCCTTGGCCACGTCGACCGGGGCGAAGTGACGGCAGTGCGAATGCCGAAGGGTCACGGACATGGGTGCCTCCTAGAGGGTGTGGTATTCGGTGCGAGCGATGACTTCGTCCTGGATGGGCTTGCCGATCTCGACCCAGTACTGGGTGAAGCCGGCGACCCGGACGAGGAGGTCCCGATGCTGTTCCGGGTGTTTCTGGGCCTCCCGGAGCAGGTCGGAATCGATGACGTTGTATTGGATGTGGAACCCGCCCTGCCGCAGGTAGGCCCGGGTCAGGTCGAGGAGTTTCCGCGACCCGGCCAGCCCGCGAACCGCCTCGGGGTGCAGTTTGAGGTTGAGCTGGGAATTCTGACTGCGGGTGTGGTCCCAGCAGGTGGCCGAGGTGAACAGGGCGAACGGCCCGTGGCGGTCGGTTCCCGGGTAGGCCGACATCGAGCCGTCGGCGTAGGTGGTGCCCGCCAGCCGGCCGTCGGGGGTGGCAAGGGTGGCCGCCCCCTGGGCGCCATGCGTGGAAACGGAGATCTGGCAGGAATAGAGCGGCTTGGCGTAGAGCGACTCGTGGTTCCGGCACATGGCGCAGAACCAGGTCTCGTAATCCTGCAGGATGGCGTCGGCGGCGGGGTCATCGTTGCCGTATTTGGGCGCCCGCAGACAGTCGGCGTGGAGCCGCTCGAGGTGGGGGGCGGCATCGGGTCGCCGTTCCTGGGCGGCCATCGAAAAGTTGCCCGTTTCCTGGGCGGTGCGGTACCCGAAGTTGGCCAGCAGAGCTTCGCGCACCTGGTCGAGGGTGTAGCGCTTTTCGTCGTACACCAGGGTCTTGAGGGCGGCCAGGGAGTTGACCAGATTGATCTGGCCACAGCTCTCGACGTTGAAGGTGGCGTTGTAGCGGTAGCCGAGGTGGCCGATGTGCCGCCCGTTGGCCAGGCAGTCGGGCTTGAGCAGGGAATGGAAGACGGCCATGTTCTGCTTCCGCCAGACGTCGTGCTGGATGTTGTTGGCGCGGGTCAGCACGTCGACGATCTGTTCGTAGTACTGGCGGTAGGTCTGCCAGAGGTCGTCGTAGGCGGCCAGCGGGCGGCCGTGCGGCGGCAGAACCCGGCGGCCGAGGCGGTGGTCGTACCCGTCAAACAGCACCAGCTCGAGCACCTTGGGGTTGGCGACGAAATGCACGCCGACGCTGGTCGGCTGGCCGGCCCCGCCAGGAATCTCGTAGGATTTCCCGTTCAGGGTCAGGGTGTGCCAGGCGCACGGGGAGGTCTCGAGACAGCCCCCGATGGCAACGGCGCGGGCCTCCTCGAGGGTCATGCCCTCGGGGCCAAACTGTTCGCGCAGGAACTCGACGGCATTGCGGTTGTTGACCCAGGCCGGGTAACCACAGCCCGTCTTGGTGCATTCCACGGCCTTGAGCAGGAACTCCTCGGGCAGTTTTTCCTCATACAGCACGGTCAGCGTTGGCTGGGGGGTGGCGCACCGCATGCCAGCCTCCAGAAAGAGCATCTCGAGCCGGTTGGCGGCCGGTTCACCGTTCGCGCGCAGGCCGCCCAGGCTGACGTTGTTGAAGGTATTGCCCGACAGCACGCCGCCGACCACGCCCATCGAGGCGAAGCAGTCGATGCAGGTCATCTTGACCCGATAGAGCTCGAGGAGTTCGACCGCTTCCTCCTCGGTGAGGCGCCCGGCCGCCAGATCCTGCTCGAACCAGGGGGCCAGCACCTGGCCGAGCCGGCCCGGCGACAGGCCCGAGATGGCATCTTCGTTGAGCACGGCAATGTGGGCCAGGAAGCACATCTGCAAGGCTTCCCGGAAGGTGCGGGGCGGGTAGCGGGCGATGTGCTCGAGGCTGTCGGCGAGATCCGTCCATTCCCGGCGGCGCGCCGGGTCGCCGGTGAGACCGGCCAGCCGGCGGGCTTCGGCGGCGTAATGGAGATGCCACTCCCGCACCCCCTCGAGCACGAGGATGGCGGCATCGTAGAAGTAGAGCCGGTCCATGCCGGTCACCCCGTCGCCGTCAGCCCGGCCCGCCACTTCGGCGCGCCGCCCGGCGGCCATGTCGATCAGGCCGTCGTAGCCGTATTGCAGGGGGAAGAAGTAGTTGGCCACCTCGCGCCCCTGCGGCAGGGTGTAGCCCGAGTCGAACATGCAGACCAGGCTGGCCATGATCTCGTCCTTCACCGCGTGGTCAGGCATCTTCGCCTCGTACCGGCGGGCCACATCCTCGACCGAGCGCCCTTCCCAGTCGCGGGCGAGCTGCAGCAGGGCCGGAAGGTCGCCCGCCCGCAGGCCGAACTTCCCGGCAATCGAGACGACCTGCCCGAAACTGCGCGTGACATTGCCGCCGCCCGTGCCGAACTGGGCGATTTCGTCGCCGCCGGCCTGCGCGCCGGCCGCGGCGGCGCCGGCCAGCTCGGCCGCCCTGGCGGTGAAGTAGCCCTCTGACAGCCAGGGCATGGGGAAGGACCCGCGGTAATGCAGGGTCTTCCCGCCGACCAGCTTCTCCCCTGGCAGGATGGTGCAGGTCAGATGCGAAAACGCATGTTTCAGGGCCGCGGCCCGCCGCACGATCGGGATCTCGCCGTCGAGCTCCCGGAATTTGCGCGTGTACCAATAGGGAAACTCGAGCGAGGCCGACGAGAGGGTCTGGAAATACAGGTCCCGCAGGGCACGGGCCCGTTCGGACGGGGGTCTGGCCGCTGGCCGGGCCGCGGAGCTCCCGGGAACCAACGGTTGGGGGTCAGCCATCGCTCGCCTCCTGAAGGGAGAATGTGGAAGGGGTTCACGCCGGACATCCGATACTACCGGGAACCACCCGGGAACGCAAAGGGCTGGTTCGGGGCCCGGACATTCCCGCTCGGCGACCCGATCCGGATCGGACGAACCGCGATGGCCGCACGCCCTGGCCCCCTCATCGATGCGGGCCGATGCCGCCCGCCTGCCGCGGCGACCGGCTGGCCGGGATGGCGGCCAACCCGGCCCGGAGGAGGGGTGGGCCGGTCACGCGGGCTCAGCCCCCGCGAAGGCGCCGGGCGGCCGCCGCCATCGCCTGAAGCCGCCGGGGATCCGGGGGGTTTTCCCAGAACCCGTCCTGTTTGATCCAGGAGCCGACGATCCAGGCGTCGGCCTCGACGAAGCGGTGGGCGTTGTCGGGGGTGATGCCGGAACCGATGGCCACGGGCAGGCGGCAGGCCTGCTTCACCTCGTGCAGTTGGGCTTCGTCGGCGGCGGCGCCGGTGCAACTGCCGGTGACGATCACCCCGTCGGCCTGGAAGAATTCGGCCCCGTGGGCCCAGTCGGTCATGGTCAGATCGGAAGTGACGGCATGGGCCGAGTGCTTCTTCTGGATGTCGGTCCAGACCTTGATGTGGTCGGCCCCCAACCGGCGCCGCTCGCGCAGAAGGTCGCCGGCGCAGGCCTCGATCCAGCCCTCGTCGGCGGTGTGCGCGAAGACGAACCCCTCGGCGCGGATGAACTGCAGGTTGGCGGCCAGCGCGACGGCCAGGGCTTCGCGGTTGGCGCCCGCCAGGATCTGGATGCCCACCGGGGTCAGGGCCCCGAGGGCCTGGCGCACCCCGACGGCCACCGCGGTCATGGCGGCCGTGATCTCCGGGCCGACCGCCCCCTTCAGATAGGGGCGGTCGTGCATGTTTTCCAGGATGATGCCGTCAAACCCGCTCCGGATCAGCAGTTCCGCCTCGCCCGCGGCCATGCCCACGATGTCGGGGACGGGCAGGCGGGCGCTGGGGGTGCCGGGCAGGGCCTGGACGTGCACCATTCCCAGCAGAAGAGGCCGGGGGGCGGGGGCGGGAAAGCCAAGGGGCGGCCGGGGCGCGGGGGCGGGCGTCTGCTTCTT
>CAZKPI010000465.1:4311-4550 GCA_964554555.1 uncultured bacterium | reverse complement strand
GCCATCCGCGCCCCAGCCCGCCGCGGCCCCGCCGGCCCGCTCCCCGCCTTCCCGCCGCGCCATTTCCCCCTTCGCTTCCTACGGCGGCCTGCTTCCCGTGCTGGTCCTGTGGCTGGTGCCCGCCGGCCTCCTCTGGCTGGCGGCGGACGCCCTGCGCCAGGCGGGAATCCGCCAGGCCGTCGGCGAAGCCCGGGATCAGGTGCGGGAACGTCTCGGCCGCCTGGAGGGGGAGATGCGGC
>CAZKPI010000465.1:0-4301 GCA_964554555.1 uncultured bacterium | reverse complement strand
AAACCCTGGCGGCCAGGCGGTTTGCCGGGATCATCATCGACACCAGCCGCCCCGGCCGGGACACGACGGCCGGCCCTCTGACCCCGGTGGAAGCCGACCGCCTCGGACGGGCGCTGGCCAGGGCCGGCGCGGTCGCCGCCGGCGCGGGAACGACCGCCAGGCCGCGGGAGGCAGCCGCCGGCGGTTATTTCGTGCTCTCCGCCCCGGCCGGCCTCAACCCGTGGTCGGCACCGGGAACCGAATTCCTGCCCCGGGTCCGGCCCGCCCAGGTACAGCTCCTGTTCCACCACACCCGGCGCGACTTCCCCCTGAGCCTCGACGAGGTCCGCCGGTTCGCCACGACCCTCCTCATGGTCGAGATCGACCCTCAGTTCACCCCGAACCGGCCCTTTTTCCAGCTGTCCGACTGGTTCTACCGGTGGTTCCAGCGCTTCTTCCTCGGGCCGCGGGGGGGCGCCGTCGGCCACCACGGGTTCATCCGCAACGCCCAGCTGTCTCGCGGCAACCTCCTGCCGATGCGCTTTGGCGAAAGCGACTGGCAGATGTTCTGGCTGGCCGTCCGGCGGCAGGCCGCCCCCGATGGGGACGGCCGCCGGATCGCCCCGCCCCCCGGGAACCGGTCGGAAGCCGCGGCGGGGCCGGTGGCGGGACTGGTGCTGGTCTTCCTGCCCGGCCAGGGACTGGCACCCGAGGCCGGCTACCGGTTCCTGGCCCAGGATCTGGCCCGCCAGGGGTTTCCCGCCGCGATCGCCTGGAAGGCCGGCCGGAAGCGCCGCCGCCTCCGGACGGAGGCCTTCCGGCAGGCGGGACTGTCCGCAGGGGAACCGGGCAACGCTCCCTTCACGCTCGGGGAGCGGGCGGGGTGGGTGGTCGGGTCGCAGGTGACGGGCGGGCTCCGCCCCGCCCGCGTGTTCCTGGCCCGGGATTGGCACCGGCACCTGCCGTGGTCGGCACACCTGGGAACCGCGGGGATCCTGGCCGCCGGGGGCTGGCTCCTGCTCGGAGGCTGGACGGTCTGGCGGCTGGGCCAGGGCGAACGCGGAGCCCCGGCCTCACTGCGGGGCCTGCTGTTGGGAACCTTTGCTTTGGTGGTGATTCCCACCCTGGCCATCGGGTTCTTCGGGGTCGAGCGGTCCCTGCTGGAGCGGGCCACCCGCCTGCGGGCCGACCGGGCCCGTGACCTGACCGACCTCCTGGCGGCGGTCGACCGCAGTCAGGAGCTGGCCCTCACCTTCGCCTGCCACCTGGCGGCCGCCCGCCTCGACCGGCCGGAGTTCCTGGCCGACCTGGCCCAGCTTCAGGACACGTGGCCGCCCCCCGACCGCCCCGATGCCCCGCATCCGATGCGCGCCCTCCTGATGGCCTGCCAGTATCTGGGGCTGTGGCCCCGGGCCGCGGAACTGGTGTCGGTCACCGGGCTGACCGGCGGCAGTGGGCACGACCGGCGGTTTCTGGCGGCCCTGCGCTGGCTGTGGAACCGCAACCTGTCCGCCCGGCATGCCGCGGCGGGGGGCGAACTTGCCGTCTCGTCCCGTCGCGCGGACCTGGTGGTGGGTTCCCAGGTGGAGGAATTCGGGACCATCCTGCGCAGTCTGATGCCGCCCGCCGGTCTCGCCGCCTGGATGAACGCGCCCCGCGCCGTGGTGTCGGTCAGCACCTCGTTCGAGGAACCCCAATTCTATGCGACCCACCACCTGCGCCGGAACGGCATCCCCACCTGGATCGCGGAGGTGCAGTTCACCCAGGGGCCCCTCCTGCGGCTCGCCCTCGAGGACTGGGACCGGTATCTGGCCTTGGCCCCCCACCCCGGCTGGCGGATCGGCGTCTCCAAGCGGGCGTTTCCCGGATGGCGGCTGGCCTCCCCCTTCGTGACCACGCGTTGGGAACCGGGCCCGAAGCCTGATGACCCCGGCTCCTACCAGGTGACCACGGTCGTCCGGGCGGAAGAACCGGACACGACCATGCTTTGCTGGATGGCCGCCGAGGGCGGGCGGCCCGCCATCGCCCTTCCCGAGGGAGGGACGACCGGCCGGCTGTTCGCCGCCGCGCCGGGCGGGGGCCCTGGCAACCTGCTGTTCTACGGCTCCCTGCCGGCGGCCGCCATCTTCAGGGAGGCCGAAGCGCAGGCGGCAGGACAACGCGGGCTTCTGCTGGCGCTGGCCGTCCTGGCGGCCCTGCTGGCCGCCGGCGTGGCCGAGACCTTCCTGCGGCCCCTGCTCGCCCTGGCCGCGGCCGCCCGCCGCCTGATGGGACGCGATTTCACCGCCCGGGTGCCGCAGGACCGGGACGACGAGTTCGGCCATCTGGCCAACGCCTTCAACGAGATGGCCGCCGGGGTCGAGCAGGGCCGGCGCCTGCGGCAATTCGTCTCCGATTCGGTCCGGGCGGCCGCGGGGAACCGCGACCGGGCGGCGGCGGCCCGGGCCGGAGAGCATCGCGAGGCGGTCATCCTGTTCGCCAGCCTGGGCGGGTTCAAACCCCTCCTGCACACGAGGCCGCCCGCCGCGCTGGTGGCCGACCTCAACCGGTTCCTGGCCGGCGCGGCCGCCGCGGTGCGGGCCGAGGGCGGCGAGATCGACAAGTTCATCGGGGAGAAGGTGCTGGCCGTCTTCCATCCCGACCGCTTCGGGTCAGTCGCCGCCGCTCTGGCCGCCGCCCTGCGCACGGCGGCCCGCCTGGCTGACGGCACCCGCACCCTGCCGGCCTGGCAAGCCCACCCGGTGGGGCAGGGCCTGGTGGCGGGGCCCGTGTTGGCCGGCATCCTGGGCACCGCCGAGGTGCGCCTGGAATACACCGTTCTCGGCGACACCGTCAATCTGGCCGCCCGGCTGTGCGACCTGGCGCTCCGGGAAGGAGGCGGCCTGGCGGTCGAGCATGAATCGCTGGCGCGGGCTGACGCCCTGGCCGATCCCCGCTTCCGGCGCCTGGGCGGAATCGCCCTCAAGGGCAAGACCCGCACCGTCGACTGCTGGCTGGCCCCGTCTCTCGGCCGGCCGGCGGAGGTCTGACGACCGCCGCCCGGGCCGTTCCCTTCCCGCCAAAGCGGGTCCGGTGCCGCTCAGGCGGACCGCGACCGGCCGGCGAAGGCGGTTCCCCAGCGGAAGTGCTGGCCGCGCGGGGTCAGGGGGCAACCGGAGCGGGAAGATTCGAGCGCCCGGTCTGGTCGCCCCCCGTCGGGGCCGGCGCGGGAGCGGGGGCCCGATCGTTCCGGGCGGTGATCGACCACAGCGTCTCGGTGACCACCGCCAGACTGCTCTGGGACAGGACAACCGACAGGACGAAGGCAAACACGAAGCACCAGAACGCCTGCCCGATCAGGATCAACCGACGGTACCGTTCCAACTGGCTCATGCAGTCCTCTCTCACGGCCGCCACGGCCGGATTCCCGCGACACTCCGCCTGCCGCACCCTGGCGCGGGCCGGCAGGGAGGCCCGGGGTCGCGGTCCGGGCCGTCGCCTTCCCCCATCGGCAGGTTTCCGGGTTCACGCAACCCCTGCTTCGGGGCGGGGGCGCCCGGGCAAAACCTCTGGGGCAAGGGAACAGGGGTGAAAACCCTTTGGCCAGGCTTTTCTCCCGTGCAGAAGAGAAAAGCCATCCGCGTCGTTCTGCGGCGGTTCCTCTTCGTCCGGCGCTTCCAGGGACAAGGCGGCCCGAGGTTCAGTAGGGCGGCAGAAGGCGCCGGCACCCGTGGGCGAGAACCACAGCCAGAAAGAACAGGTTGCGGGCCAGCCGCGCCCCCCACCAGGGCCAGCGCACCGGCACCGCCCCCGGCACCCCGGCGGCCGAGGCGGCCACCGCTTCCAGAAAAGCGGGCGAACACGGCCAGTCGGCCAGGCCGGCCGCCCAGTCGGCGGGGAACCCCGCCGGGCCCGTTCCCGCCCCCAGGATGCCGCCCAAGATGGCACCCGTCGTGTCGGCATCCCCGCCCGCGCCGATCATGGCGGTGAGGGCGGTCCGCGGATCGTCGCCCCACCGGAACCAGCACAGACAGACGGCGGGAACCGTATGGAGGATGTATCCCGACACGCCGTTCGCCGACCCCAGCCCGGCCGCAAAGGCGGCCACCACAGCGGCGGGGGAGCCGGCCTCCGGCAGTGCGGCGGACGAGGCCGGGGAAACCGCCCCGCCGGCGGACGTCACCGGCGTTGGTTCGGAGGCGGGTGGGGAGGCGGGAACGCCCCCAGACGCTGGCTGGGAAACCGGGCAACCGGCGGCCGCCTGGCGGAGCGCCTCCAGCAGGGCGGGACCGCCCGGATGGCCATCCAGGGCGGCCGCCGCTTCCGCCACAAAGGCGGCAGGG
>CAZKPI010000464.1:0-4553 GCA_964554555.1 uncultured bacterium | reverse complement strand
AACACCACCAGCTCCACCCGGTCGAGCGGGATACCGCCCGCCTGCAGGCAGAATTTCACCGCCTGGGCGGGGAATCCCGCGTCGTGCTTCTTCCGCGAGAACCGCTCTTCCTGGGCGGCGGCAACGATCTCCCCGTCCCGTACCAGGCAGGCGGCGGCATCGTGGAAAAACGCCGAGATCCCGAGAATGTGCACCATTCGTATTTCCTGGACCGGTTCAGAACCCCGCCCGGCCAGGGCGGGCCGGGCCACCGGGGTCCGCTGGAACAAGTCTATCACAGGAGGGGCACCGTTGTCCGGACCATGGACAACCGTCGGGGAATCGATCTAAAGTGGTGCCATGGCGAGTCTCTGCGATCAGAACCCCGCCCCAGCGGCCAGGGATTTCCGGGAAGGGCCTCCGACGACGGGGCGGGCCCCGGCCATGTCGATGCCGGCCCTCCCAGGCCGTGAGGGATGGCCGGGCGAAACCCCTGTTATGCCCTCTGACGGGAGCCACGGCGGCGCGGGCAAGGATTTCGAGGGGCCATGGCGTGACGCGACCGGCGACAGGAGGGATGCCTCTTGAACCGGCGGGAATTTCCGGTCGAATGGGCTCACGCCCTGTGCCGCCTGGGCGCCCTCCTGACCGGCCTGCGGCTAGTGGCGGGCGGGAGAGGTCTCTGGACCGACCCCGGTCCTCCAGATCCAGCGGGGTGGTTGCCGGTGATCCTGGGGGTGCTCCTCGTGTCCGCGGGGGCCGTCCCCCGACTGCCCCTGGCGGGAAGCGCTCTGGGGGCGCTCGCCCGGGCCATGGCCCGCACCTGGAAACTCTGGTTGCCGGTCGCGGCGGGCCTCTTCCCCATCCTGGTGCTGGAGGCGGCCTGCAGCCTGATCCTGCCGCCGCGGGTTCCCCATTTCTCCCGGTTCCTCGAGGGCGGGTTCTTCGTCCCCGATCCCATCCTCGGGTACAAGCCCCGCCCCAGCTCACGGGTTTCGCTCGAGATGCGGGACCCGCAGGGCCGCACCCTCTACCGGGCGACCTACCACACCGACGCCTGCTCGCGGCGGATCACGCCCCGCCTCGCCACCCAGCCAGCCGAGGCGTTCGCCTTGTTCTTCGGATGCTCCATGACCTTCGGCGAGGGACTCCAGGACGACGAGACCCTCCCGGCGCGGTTCGCCGACCTGCGCCCCCGCTACCGGTCCTACAACTATGCCTTTTCCGGGTATGGCCCCCAGCAGATGCTCGAGCACCTGAAGAACCCCGAACTGCCCGCCCAGATCGGGGAAGGAAACGGGATCCTCGTGTACCCTTTCATCGACGACCACGTACCGCGCGCCATCGGCAGTATGGTCGTCGTGGAGAACTGGGGCCGGACCTTCCCCTGCTACGCCCTCGACGCCTCGGGCAACCTTCGGCGGGAAGGCACCTTCTGGTCGGCCCGCCCGGTCGTCTCAAGGCTGTACCAGATGCTTTTCCTGAGCGAAACGGTGCGGTTCTTCGACCTGTCGTTCCCGCCGCGGCTGACCGCCGGCCACCTGCGTCTCACCTCGGCGATCATCGCCGAAAGCTACCGCCAGTTCAAGGCGAGGTTCCCCGCGGGGCGGTTCGTCCTCCTGCTGTATCCCGGAACGAAGCTCCGGGGGGTCGTGCCCCAGCCCCGGCCGGGCCCGGACTTCCATCTCGCCGATTTTTCCGACCTTCCCTGGTCGGACCCGGCCCTCCTCCTCCCCGATCGCTGGCATCCCTCGGCCCGCGGGAACGTCGAGCTGGCACAGCGGCTGGCCGAACACCTGGACCGGCTCCCCTGACCGGAACAGTTCTCCCGGTTCGGGGCGTCCCCCGCGGCCCCGGTGGGAACCAGACCGCCCCGAACCCGGGAAATCCTTCCGGCCTGGAATCGGAAGAGGCCGGTTCCCGCGGGGGGAACCGGCCTCGGACGACGGAAACGGGGGGTCAGCGATTCTTCAGGATGACGGCGGTGCGGGGCGGCACGCGATAGTCGCCGGCGGCAGTGCCCAGGGCGCCGGTGTCGTCGACCTTGTCGCCGTTGCAGACGATCTTCCAGGGAGCGCCAT
This sequence comes from uncultured bacterium, assembly GCA_964554555.1. Taxonomy (GTDB): domain Bacteria; phylum Muiribacteriota; class Ozemobacteria; order Ozemobacterales; family Ozemobacteraceae; genus Ozemobacter. The sequence goes on along the minus strand of CAZKPI010000464.1, from coordinate 2,493 downwards.
CGGGGAGGCCGAAGGAGATCCACTCGTGGCTGTCGCTGTTGAGCAGAACCAAAAAGTCGGTCTGCCCTTTCAGCCGGTAGCCGAGGGCGCGGGGGTTGGCGGGCTGGATCCAGTCGAGGCTCTGGCTGTTGAGGGCGGTGGCATGCCGGAAGTTGGGATACTTCTTCCGCAGGGCGATCAGACCCTTGTAGAAGGCATACAGGTCCTTGTTCGCCTCTTTGACCGACCAGTTGATCCAGTTGATGTCGTTGTCCTGGTCGTAGGAGTTGTCGTTCCCCTTCTTGTTCTTGTTGAACTCCTGGCCGGCGTGGATCATCGGCACGCCCTGGGCGGTCAGCAGGGCGACCGCGCCGAGCTTCAGGCTCTGGTGGTTGCCGGCGAACAGGTCGGAAACCGTGGCGCCGTCGTGGCATTCGATGTAGTTGACGCTCTCGGTGGGCTTGGCGGTCCACCAGAAGCAGGTGCCGGCCAGCACGGTCATCAGCTCATTGCGGTCGAACTGGCCGCGCATCAGGCCCCGCACCTTCTCGCGGAAGTCATCGTTCCACTTGGCCCATTTGGTATTGCGGAAGTCGGTCTTGCCCCACTGGTTCCGTGACCAGTCGGCCGCCCACGGTTCGGCGATGAGGATCGTTTCGGCCGGCAGTTCGTTCATGATGGCGGTCATGGTCTGCTTGTCGAGGATGGTGCAAAGATCGAACCGGAACCCGTCGACATGGTATTCCTTCACCCAATATTTCAGGCTGTCGAGGATGAGCTTGCGGGTCATCGGGTTCTCACTGCGGAATTCGTTTCCGCACCCGGTGCCGTTCCAGTAGTATTTCTTGTCGTCCATCAGGCGGTAGTAGCCGGGGTTGTCGAGGCCCTTGAAGTTGATGGGGACGCCCTTCTCGTTGCCCTCGGTGGTGTGATTGAAGACGACATCCATGATCACCGCGATGCCGGCCTTGTGCAGGCCGTTGACCATCTGCTTGAACTCCTTGATCGCTTCGCCCTTCTTGCCACTGGCATACGAGCATTCGGGGGCAAAGAAGTGGGAGGTCATGTACCCCCAGTGGTTGGGGTGGCCGGCGAAGTTGTTGTCGAACTCGTGGCAGGGAAGCAGTTCGACGGCGTTCACCCCGAGGTCCTTGAGATGCTCGATGCCCTTGCCCTGGATGAACCCGAGATACTTGCCCTTGTACGCCGCGGGGACGCCCGAGGACGGGTGGGCCGAAAAGTCCTTCACATGGACCTCGTACACGATCAGGTCTTCCATCTTCGGGGTTTTGAACCCCTGGTCAGACCAGGTGAAGTCGCGCTTCACGACGAGACTCTTGCCATTGTGGTCGTCGTTGGCGAAAGCGTAGGGATCGTTCATCAGCCGCTTGGGATCGAACAGGTAGCCGTTGTTCACCGGGCCGTTCGCCGAGAAGGCATACCAGGTGCCCGTCAGGTCGGCCGCCACCGAGCAGTTCCAGACACCGTCGGCGTTCTTCTTCATCGGGTAGCCCTTGCCGGTGGTGTCATCGGGGTTCTTGAACAGGACGACGTTCACCTCGGTGGCCGCGGGGGAATAGACCGAGAAGGTGGTGGTGGTGCCCGTCACGTGGGCGCCGAGCAGGCCGTCGGCCCGGGCGGCCCGACGGGCCGGCCCCTGGTCGGCCATCTGGCGGACCCGACTGCCGGGGGCGGCGGCCGGACCGACCTGTTTGGCCTCGAGTTCGGCGGTCAGGGCGGCCACTTTGTCGAGGTAGGAGGCGAACGAGGGATCTTCGCTCTGGGCCAGGAACTTCAGGCGCTGTTCGAACTGCGCCAGGCCGATCTGGGCGGCTTTCTTCTGGGCCCCGTTGGTGACCCGGTAGCTGAACTGGCGCAAGGTGTCGAGGACGGCGTCAGCCTCTTCGGGGGAGTCGATGCCGGCGAGATACCGCTTCAGCTCGTCGGACGAGGCGGCTTCGCGGGTCAGGGCGGCCACCGCCCCCTCGCTCGAGCTTCCCTCGGTCGCCATCGCCTTCTGCGTGGCATGGACGTCCCGCGCCATCCGGTCGATGCGATCGAGGAGGGGGTTCGCCTCTGAACCCGCCCAGACGGACCCCGTGAGAAGAAGGACCACCCCGACCACCAGGAACATTCGATGCAGTCGCCAAGTCATCCTGTCCTGCCTCCAAACAATGATTTCTGGAAAATTATACCCGATGAAACCAAGGGACTGGAAGGTGGAGAAATGCGATGGGGGAACTCGATCCGTGCCCTGGCGGTCAACCGGGCCAGTGGCCTCAGCGAGCTGGCGGGCCCCATGGAAGGAAAACCGGCCCCCACGGGCTTTCACGGCTTCCGGTCACCGGCCCGGGGGCCGCCGCCGGGTTAGCCGGACGCCGGGCGGAACCGGGCGGGTTCGAGGCCGAGCTTTTTCAGCCGGTCGTAGAGGGTACGGCGGGGGATGCCGAGATCGCGGGCCACGGCGACCACGTTGCCGCGGTGCTTTTCCAGGGCCCCGACCAGCACCTGCCG
>CAZKPI010000463.1:1845-4553 GCA_964554555.1 uncultured bacterium | reverse complement strand
CCGCACCCTGGGCACCAGCGACGGATCGATGTACATCGAGGACCAGCCCGGGTTCCCCGCCCAAGGGGGCCGGGCCGTCGTGTTTTTCCGGATGGGCGCCGCCGGCGCGCCCGTCTGCATCAACGGCATCCAGGGCGTCTGGGTCATCGACCCCGCGAACGGCGAACTGCAGGGCATGGGAACGGGCAAGACCCTGGCCGACCTGGAAAACGAGATCGCCGCCCAGCAGGGCCGCTGACCCCCCGTTTCACCCCCCCCACCTAGCCGGACCGGGGGGGCTCGCCCCGCATTCCCAAAACCGTGCTAGCCGCCCCCTCCCTGATTCCCCCGCGCGGCTTGCCCTGGCCGGAAACCGCTGTTCCGAACCGGCCCAGGCGCGCAGAGGGCCCAGGCAGGGCCGGGTCGTTGCCGTCCCCCCCGTTCCCTGCCCGCTACAGGTTGAAACCTCCATCGATGCCGACAACCTGGCCGGTCAGGTAGGTCACGTCGGGCGCCAGCAGGTGCGCCGCCAGCGCGGCCACCTCGGCGGGCTGGGCCAGGCGCCGCAGGGCCACCCGCCGCAGGACCTCGTCCCCCGCCAGCGCCATGACGTCCTGTGTCATCCGCGATTCCACCGGTCCCGGGGCGATGGCGTTGACCAGCACCCCGCGCGGCGCCAGGTCTGCCGCCAGACTGCGCACAAACCCTTCCAGGCCCGCCTTGGCCGCCGCATAGTTGGCCTGCCCCCGTCCTCCCTGCCGGCCCGCCACCGAGCTGATGAACAGCATCCGCCCGGCCCGGCGCCTGACCAGGAGCCTGCCAAAGGCCCGCCCCACCCGGAACCCCCCGGTCAGGCCAACCTCGAGCACCTTCTGCCAGTCCTCGTCAGACATGCCAAGCACCGGATTGTCCCTGACAATTCCCGCATTGTAGACCAGGGCATCAACCGCGCCGCCGGCGCTTACCATCGACACCAGCTCCTGGACAGCCTCTTCCCGCGTGACGTCGGTGGTGACGGTTGTCAACGCGGCCCCGGCGTCGGGAAAGGCCGCGGCCAGGCGCTCGGGGTGCTCGTGCGCCGTGGCCGTCACCCTCGCCCCCTCCGCCAGGAACCTGGCCACCATGGCCCGCCCCAGGTCGCCCGAACCACCCACCACCACGATCCGTTGTCCCGCCAACATGCCGAATGCGTTCATGCCCCCCTCCCGCCCGGGTACGATGGGCACCGCCCGCCGCTTTTCCACGGGCCCGGCCCACCCTGTTTTTTCGGTGTCAGTGGCCATTCTAGCCGTTCCCCCGCCCTGATGCCACCTCCCACGATCGCCCGTCGCACCCATCCACCCCTTCGGGGGGGGCAAGGGTACGACTCCGTACATTATGTATACCGTACCTGGGGCGGGGACTGGCCGCAGAGTCTCGCTCAGACCAGCCTCCCCAGCCGCGCCTGCCGGCGCCGCTTCTTGCCCGGCCCAAGGTACACAGAACGGGCGGCCGGGCTTTCTGGTCCGCAGACTGAATGGCAGGAACCGCCTCGGTACCATAAGGCATTGCGCGCCCCGGAAGCCCCCGGGTCGGCCTGGTGCAGGAGGTTCAGAACCAACCGCGTCCGAACCAGGGTACAGCCTGTCATGCTCGTTCTGGCAGGGGAACTCGTCCTTCCCCGGCCCTTCCCCCTCCATGTGATATCATGATTTCACACCTTTCCGGGAGGTACATCCCCATGACACGGCTCTGCCGCCCCGCCCTGCTCCTCGTCATGCTCCTGGCCGCTGCCCTCGCCGCCCCCGCCGCCACCACCGTCCAGGACGACCTGTCCCGTGTCATCCGCGACCGGGGCCGCCTGCCAGGTCTCACCGAGAGCATCCAGGGGGCCCTCGCCTACCTCGAGGACACCCAGATCCGCAACCGCCCGGGCAAGGGTCCCCTGCTCTGCGACAGTTCCGACGAGGGCGACGGGTGCAAGAACCAGCTGACCCTGAACCTGCCCTTCCGCGAAAACATCGGGCTGTCTGTCCCGCCCCTGCTGAAAGCCCGCAATCGCACCGGGGAATGGGCCAGCCATGTGCATTTCCTTCCCAAGAAGCTCGGCCTGAAGGGCCGCGACATCTTCTCCGTCCAGGATTCCAACCTGTTCATGACCTCCTTCATCGGGTATCCCCTCTTCCTGCTCGACGAGTCCGCCTTCCGCGAGGAACACCGGATCATCGCCCCAATCCTGCGCCTGGCCATGAAAAACGTCGAGAGTTTCCGCCGCGGGGACGCCTACAACTTCTGGGCCGAACTGCCCGGTGTCCGCGGCACCGTTCCGCGCACCGGGCCCTTCAACATTCCCGTCGAGATGATCGAGAAGCTGGGCGGGGCCTACCTCAACCCGAAGTTCGCCCGTTTCTTCGCCGTCCTCTCCCGCGGTCAGCAGGTGCCGCCCCCGTTCTGGATCGCAGCCTGCCTCGACCCCAAGGGCAACCCCACCGGCGCCGACGCCCTGTTCAACATCCCCAACGACACCGACGACACCTCGACCGCCGTCGCCTTCCAGTATCTCTACCACCAGCGGTTTCCCCAGGACGGGATCAGCCCTGACCGCGCCGCGCTGGCCGTCTTCCGGAATTTCCGCGACCTGCACCGCGGCAAGGAGGACGGCCGCGACGCCTGGAAGGGCAAGAACACCGGCGCCTTCCTGACCTGGCTGAAGGACGAGAGCAGGCCCGCCTTTGAGCGCCCCGAGACCG
>CAZKPI010000463.1:0-1835 GCA_964554555.1 uncultured bacterium | reverse complement strand
ATTCCCCTCGCCGTCAACAACGTCGACGCCGTGGTCAACTCCAACGCCGCCTTCGCCCTCGCCCTCACCGGCATGCGCCACTTGCCCGGCTACCGCGACTGCCTGCGCCTGATCGCCGATGCCATCCGGAAACAGGCCTGGCCGCAGGCGGGCCTCTATTACCCGCAGTTCATGATCTTCCCCTACGCCGCCAGCCGCGCCTGGCGCGACGGCAGGGCCCGCGAAGGGGAAATGGGCGAAGCCATGGACAGGCTTTTGCTCGACCTGCTCGACATCCAGCAAAGCTGGGCGAAGCGGGAACCCCAGCACGCAGGCGCCTTCCCCGGCGGCGAGGATCGCAGTGACCATCTGTCCACCGCCCTCGGCCTGACCACCCTCCTCAACCTCGGCCGGGAACGGGCGGCCCGCCTTGCCGTAGCCGACCGCTTCGACCAGGCCGTCACCGCCGCCGCCCGCTATCTGATCGCCGTGCGCCAGGATCGCGCCCCGATCAACCCCAGCACCCGTGCCCGCTTCGCCGTCGGCTCGGGCAAGGTCGCGTTCTGGGATTCCGGCCTGTTCTTCTCCGCCAGCTTCTGGGATCTCGGCCACTGGCGCTCCCAGGCCTTCACCGTGGCCATGGTCCTGGAGGCCCTGACCAAGTATGCCATCGCCTACGACCTCGACGACGCCCCCTTCGCCAGCCGCCGCCTGAAGCTCGTCCCCGCCGTTCCGGCCCGCTGAGGAACCGGTTGCCCGAGACAGGACATGGCGGAGGAACCCCCTCGCCGGAGCGCATCCGGGGCGAAGCACCCGCTCCCCACCGGGCGGGAACATCTGCCAGGTTTCCACCTCGTCGGGGGGGCCCCCGGGGCCGCCCCCTCAGCCAACCGGCACGCGGTCGGCCACTCCCCTTTGCCGCCGCCGAAAACCGGAAGAACTCTGAGTTTCGCGCCCCGGCAGGGAGTCGGCCGGCCTCATGCCGCGTTCTGCCTTTTCCACCCCATCGCGGGAAGGAACTTCCGCCGCCATGGGCCGGTGACCCGGCCGCCGCGGCCTCAGGGAGGGTGCCATGCTGGAAGCGTTGATGCCGGTGTTCGTGCTCGTGGGGATCGTCGCCCTGGTGTTCGCCATCCTGCATCTGGCCCAGGCCCAGGCGAAAAAGCGGGTCGAGGACTGGAAGCAGGCGGCCGGCTCCCTGGGGCTCACCTGGCACGGCCCTGACGAGAAGCTGGCCGACCGGTTCCCCGGATTCCACCTGTTCAAGTGGGGCGACCGCCGCCGGGCCGACAACTGCCTGACCGGCACCCGCGACGGGGTCCAGATCGTCGTCGCCGATTACTACTACACGGCCGGCACCGGCAAACAGAGGTCCACCACGGGCCAGTCGATCTGCCTCCTGACCGCCCCGGACCTCGACCTCCCCCCCTTCCTCCTGCGCAAGGAGTTCCGACTGCTCGATGCCATCGGCCAGGCGGCCGGGGGCAAGGACATCAATTTCCCCGACGACAAGGAGTTCTCGGATGCCTTCGTCCTCCAGGCTGAGGACGAGGCCGCTGTCCGGCGGCTGTTCTCACGCCCCGTGCGGCGCGCCTTCCTGGCCTTCCTGGGAACGAACGTCCTGTTCGAGGCGCGGGGCCCGACCATGCTGTTCCACTGGCACGACCAGGTCGGGGCCGATGAGGTGAAAAAGATGGTCCACATCGGCTTCGACATCCTCGCCGCCCTCCGCGAAAGCCTGAAAGGCGCCTGACCCTGCCGGCCGCCGGGGCCGCCCCCCCGGCCGCCGCCGTGGCCCTCAGGACTGGCGGGCACCCTCCCCGGGGGGCACCAGCTCCCCGGGCCGGGCCAGGAGG
>CAZKPI010000462.1:0-4555 GCA_964554555.1 uncultured bacterium | reverse complement strand
TTCCAGCAGGGCGACATGGAAAGCAACGGCAAGATGGTCGCCCGCGACGGCCGCACCGTCACCTACCAGACCGGCCCGATCCTGTGGGGCGAGCCTGGCACCAACGGCCAGCACGCCTTCTACCAGCTGATCCACCAGGGAACCAAGCTGATTCCCTGCGATTTCATCGGCTGTGTCCAGCCCCACCACCCGTTCGACGATCACCACCAGAAGCTCCTGGCCAACCTGTTCGCCCAGACTGAGGCCCTGATGCAGGGGAAGACCGCCGACGAGGCCCGCCGCGAACTCGACAAGGCCGGCCTGCCGGCCGAGGAACGCGAAGCCCTCCTGCCGCACAAGGTGTTCCCGGGCAACCGTCCCACCAACACCATCCTGCTCCAGCAGTTGACACCGCGCACTCTGGGCAGTCTGATCTCGCTCTACGAGATGAAGATCTTCGTGCAAGGCATCATCTGGCGCATCAACAGCTTCGACCAATGGGGAGTGGAACTCGGCAAGGTGCTCGCCAAGAAAATCCTGGCCGAGGAGGAAGCGCTGGCCCGCGGCGAGGAGGTCGATCTGTCCGGCCACGACGCCTCGACCCGGGGCCTGCTGACCCGCTACGCCGCCTGGCGAAAACGCTGATCGACCCAGAGCCGACCACCGGGCCGCGGCAACCTGCCGCGGCCCTTCCCGTCCACAGCCGGGGAAGCCAGGACTAACAAGGCGGGGGAGAACGCCACAGGGAGGAGGCCGTGCCATGACACCCGTGACCCCTGAGGCCCTGCCGGCCGTCTGCCGCGCGGGATCCCGCGGGGCGGCCCGCGTCTACAGAAGTTCTTCCAGGCCGCCCACCACCGGCACCCCGCAGGCTTCCAGGCGGGGCCGGGAATTGTGCCCGGCCGCCATCAGGAGGCAGTCAATGCCCAGCGCCCGTGCCGTCTCGAAGTCGTGCGTGGTGTCGCCGACCATCAGGGTGCCGGCCGCCGGCACCCCGGCCGCAGCAATCATCTGCCGGCCCAGCTCGATCTTGCCCGCCGCCAGGCTGTCGGACAGCCCCCAGACCTTGTCGAAGAACTCCCGCAGGCCGAAATGGTCGATGCAGGGGGCCAGCAGACGGGCGTCGAGGGCCGACAGGACGGTCTGCCTGATCCCCTGCCGGTGCAGTCTTTCCAGCAGGGTCCGGGCGCCTTTCTGCAAGGGACAGCCCAGCATCCGCCCCCGATACTCCGTCATGAACTCGTGACCGACGGCCTCGAAGGACTCCTTGTCGAAGTCGAACCCAAGTTTCCGGTAGTAGTCAACCACGGGGAACTCGAACAGGTCGAGATAGGTCTCGAGGGTGACCGTCGGAAGCGACCGGCGGGCGAGACTGCCGTTGATGATCTCGAGGCAGACCCCGCGGTCATCGAGAAGGGTACCGTTCCAATCCCAGACGATGTGGTGATACGGTCGAAAAGCGTCTGTCATGGGGCCTCCGGGCCGCGGCGATATCGGACCCCATTCTGCCCTACCCCGCCACGGTTCGCAAGCCCCCGGCCCTCAAGAACCGCCAGGAAACCGCGAACGTCCGTCAGCCCCATCGCGGGAGGGCGGATCCAAGGTTCTGCCAGGCGCGGGACCCCATCCGGGAGACATTCCCGGGGTCGCGCGATCATCCTGGGCGCCTGGCGCGGTCATGACAGCCCGGGGGGTGATTCCCAGGACGGGAGGACCAGCCCGAGGAGGGCCTCTTGCAGGGAGTGGAGGCAGGGCGGCGCCCGCGTTGCATTCCCACCCGCGATCTGGTAGAGTTTTCCCAATCTTCACCGGAGGGGAACATGTATCTCGGGCGGGTCCTGGGGCGCGTCGTGTGTACCCAGAAAGACCCTCAGATGCACGGCCTCAAACTGCTGATCGTGACGGCCATCGATGCCGACGGCAAGGCGATCGGCCAGCCCTTCATCGCCTGCGACTCCACCGAGGCCGGGAACGGGGAGACCGTTTTCCTGTGCGGCGGCGGCGAAGCCGCCCTCCCCTTCGCCAAGGCCCGGCCCCCCTCCGATGCCTCCATCCTGGGCATCATCGACCGCATCGAGGGCCCGGCATGAACCTTGGTCGGGTCGTGCGCAAGATCGTTTCCACCATCAAGCATCGGGCGTTTGACGCCCGCCCCCTGCTGTTGGTCCAGCCCCTCGACCTGTCCCTGAAACCGAAGGGGACCGAGGTGTTGTGCATCGACTTCCTGGGGGCCGACCTCGGCGAGGTCGTGCTGATCATGAAGGAAGGCAGTTCCGTCCAGCAGATGCTGGGCGACAAGCAGGCCCCGGCCGACGCCGCCATCGTGGGCATCGTCGACACCGTCCGCCTGCACGACCGCACCATCTTCGACAAATCGGCTCCGGAACCCCCCGGAGCAGGAGGCTGACCATGGATACCATCGTCGACCAGATTGCCCGGGAAGTGATGCTCAAGCTGAAGGCCCAGAACGCCAACCGCGGCGGCGCCTACACCCCGCCCCCGGAGGCCCAGGCTCCGACCCTTCGTGCCGCCCAGGGAACCCGGCCCGCCGTGCTGGTCACCGCCAACTTCAAGGTGGTCGAACAGGTGCTGGCCCAGGTTGGCGCTCTTCTGCCCTCCGGCGGCAAGCTGATCCTGTCCAGCTACCTGCATGAGCATTTCCCGATCACCCGCTCCCTGCCGGGGGTGGAGGTGGTCACCTCGAAGGCGGCTCCCGCCCACACCGTCATCCGCGATGTGCGCGAGATCACCATCCCCAGCCTGTCCATGAATACCCTGTCGAAGGCCGCCAACCTGCTGGCTGACACCTACGCCTCCCAGGTCATCTCCTTCGCCCTCTGCGAGGGAATCCCCATCGTCGTCACCGACGAGTCGATCATCGACGCCGGCCGGTATTTTCCGGCGGGTGTGGCCCGCAAGATCGACGCCCTGCGCCGAGAGCTCGAAGGCATGGGCGTCCGCTTCCAGCGCGGTTCCATCACCGTGAAACCCGATCACAAGTGTGCCTCCTGCGCGGGCGGTGCCGGCTGTTCCTCCTGCCAGCCCGCTCCCGCCCCTGCTCCCGCCGCGACCGCCGCCTCCCGGACGGCCGCCGGCGCCCCTTCTCCCACCGGCGGGGCTTGCCTCCAGGATCAATGCTCCCGCACCTACGGCAGTTGTGCCGCCTCCTGCGAGGGGTCCGTGAAGAAGGTCGTGGCCGCCGGCGCTGACCGCATTGAGAAGGGTCTCGATGCCCCACTGCCCGCCCCCGAACTGGCCCGGTTCATCGACCACACCCTTCTGAAAGCCAACGCCACCGTCGCCGAAATCACCAAGCTCTGCGAGGAGGCCCGCCAGTACGGTTTCGCCTCGGTCTGCGTCAACCCCGGCCACGTCGCCCTGGCCGCGAAACTTCTGCAGGGAAGCCCGGTCAAGGTCTGCACCGTTTTTTTTAATGACACGGCGGCCACCGAGATCTACACCAAGGTGATGGAAACCCGGGACTGCATCGCCAACGGTGCGAGCGAGATCGACATGGTCATCAACGTCGGCGCCCTGAAGTCGAAGGACTATGAACTGGTCAAGAACGACATCGCCCGGGTGGTGGAAGCCGCCAGCGGCCACTGCGTCAAGGTGATCCTCGAGACCTCGCTCCTCAACCAGGAGGAGAAGATCAAAGCCTGCGAACTGGCGAAACTGGCCGGTGCCGATTTCGTCAAGACCAGCACCGGGTTCAGCACCGGCGGCGCCACCGCCGAGGACATCGCCCTGATGCGCCGCGTGGTCGGCCCCACCATGGGCGTGAAAGCCTCGGGCGGCATCCGCGACACCCAGACCGCCCAGCAGATGATCGCCGCGGGGGCCACCCGCATCGGGGCCAGCGCCTCGGTGAGCATCGTCAAGGGGGAAGCCCCGGCCGGCAAGGGATACTGAGCCAAAACCCGCTTCCCTGGCCGTTCCCGCCACCTGCCCGGACGACCTCCGCGGCAGGTTGGTTCTTTCAGGAGAGACCGCCGCCGACCTGGCCGCCGTCTGCCCCGGCGCCGCCGCCGGGAACGCGCCCCTGCCTGGCCTGTCGCGAAACGGGGGGTGACCGCCGCCAACGGGGGCCAGTGGGAAGTCCGGCCGGCCGCGGGTCAGCCCGCAGAGCGGTCAAAAGCCGCCCACCGCCTGAGACGGTTCCCTCCGGACAGGGTGAGCCGCCTGGACGGGGGGGCCGGGCCGACCGGCCGGATGGGCGGAAGCGGCCAGCCTGGCGGCGGGATCAGATACAGCCGGCGAGGGCGCAGGTCCAGAACAGGGTGACCAGACCGAACAGGATGAGGCGTTTAAGCATTGTGGCGGGCCTCGCGGATGATCAGGAACACGGTCGCGATGGTGAGGATCCAGAACAGGAGCATGACGGCATCCTTTCGCTACGGGAAAGCTGAGGGCCTTCCTTCCTGATATCGGCAGGGCGGGGCGGCCGGTTCACCGGAAAAGCGCCTCCATTCTTCCCAGGACGCCCGTCCGCCCGGCCGGCCGGGCCCGGGCGGCCAGCCGGCCGCGGCCAGCGCGCCGGCGAAACCGGAAGGGAGGGGCAGAAGAGCCCCTTGTT
>CAZKPI010000461.1:0-4566 GCA_964554555.1 uncultured bacterium | reverse complement strand
GGCGGGGGCGGGAGGGGCGGCGTAGTCGCGGCAGTTGAACCGGCTCATGGCCTTGGGGCCCATGCCGAGCAGGAGCAGGGTGACGATCTCGGGCACATCGGGCAGAACCGGCGCGAGGGTGACCCGCGCCCCGGCCGGCACCGGGCCAAGGACGTGGTCGACCAGACCGGCGCCCGCCGGTCCCTGGGCCGGCTTGCCAACCCCCAGGCGCAGGCGCCAGAAATCCTGGCCGATGTACCCGATGATCGAGCGCAGACCGTTGTGCCCGCCCTCACTGCCCGACGGCCGCAGGCGGAGACGGCCGACCGGGATGTTGACGTCGTCGACGATCACCAGGAGGTCAGAGGCCGTACAGCTCTCGGCGGCCATGATCCGGGACACCGCTTCTCCCGACAGATTCATGAAGGTGAGCGGTTTGACCAGATGGTGGGTCGCCCCCTTGAAGGAGAAAGCCGCCGTCCGCGCTTTCCAGGGGCTCGGCGCAAACCGGGTCTTGAAGCGTTCAGCGGCCGCGTCGACCGCCCAGAAGCCGACGTTGTGCCTGGTGTTCTCGTATTCGGGGCCGGGATTGCCCAAACCGACGATGATCATAGCCGTCCAGCGATTCTACGGACCGTCTTCCGGGAAAGTCAACGGGCCTTGGCGGTGGGGATCCGCCCCGCCCGACAGGATGCCGGAAGCCCTTCCCTCCTGCCGGCCGGCCGGGCGACGGGTTCCCCCCCCTCTGGCGCGGCCTGCCCGGGGGCCGCCGCTCCTGCCCGGATCCAGGCTGGACAGCGGCCCGTTCCTCGTCCCGCCTGTTGAGGTCTGCGGCTGTCCGGGGCGATCGGCGGGGCGGTCTTCGAGCCCCTTCCGGGCCGGACCACATGCACGCCGGTGATTGACACCCGTTCGGGCCGCCGGTATAATCCGCCCATCTCCGGGGTTTCCCCCCCGGACTCCCCGATGGAACAGAAACGACAGGTCCTGTTGCTGATCCTTTCCGGCTTTGGACTGACCGACCACCAGACCGGGAATGCTGTGCGCCAGGCAAATCCCGAGTTCCTGCAGAAGCTCTTCCAGGAACGGCCATTGACCCGTCTCGACGCGGCGGGGCCGGCCGTCGGCCTCCCGGAAGGGGACCCGGGAAGCTCGGAGGCAGGCCACCTGACCCTGGGCGCCGGCCGGGTCGTTGAACAAGACGGGGCCCGCATTTCGCGGGCCATCGCGGATGGCAGTTTTGCCGACAACCCGGTTTTGGTGGGTTTCCTGCAGAAACTGCGCGCGGGGGGGAAGGCTCTGCACCTGTTCGGACTGCTTTCCGACGCGGGCATCCACTCCCACCGGTCGCATCTCTCGGCCCTTCTGCAGATGGCCGCCCGGCACGGTCCGCCCCGCGTCTTCGTCCATGCCTTCACCGACGGGCGTGATTCCTCGCCCACGGGGGGCATCCACTTCGTCCGCGAACTGGGCGAGGAGATGGAGCGGCTCGGGGTCGGCCGGATCGCCACCCTGTGCGGGCGGTATTTCGCCATGGACCGGGACAGCCGCTGGGACCGCCTGGAAAAGGCCTACCAGGCCTTCGTCCACGGGGTCGGTCACCGGGCGTCCGACCCGGTGCGGGCGGTGGAGGATTCCTACAAGGTCAACATCACCGACGAGTTTTTGCCGCCCACGGTCATCGAACACGACGGCACCCCGGTGGGAACGGTCCAGCCCGACGACGGCATTTTGCCCTTCAACTTCCGGGCCGATCGCATGCGGCAGTTCATCCGGATGTTCACCGAGGAGGGGTTTCCCCACTTCAAGCGGCTGGAGATGCCCCTGCAGGTGGCCGGCCTGGTGTCCTACGCCGAACGGTTCCCCTTCCCGGTCGCTTTTCCCACCCGGTCGGTCGCGGACGTTCTGGGTGAGGTCATCGCCCGCGCCGGAATCCCGCAGTTCCGGCTGGCCGAGACCGAGAAATATGCCCACATCACCTATTTCCTGAACGGACGGGTCGAGACCCCATTTGAGGGGGAGGAGCGGGTGCTGGTACCGTCGCCCAAAGTCCGGACCTACGACCTCCAACCGGAGATGGCCGCCTACCAGATCGGCGACATCCTCATGGAAAAGATCCAGCTGGCCAGGTTTCCCTTTCTGCTGGCGAACCTCGCGAACTGTGACATGGTCGGTCATACCGGCAACCTGGAAGCGGCGGTCAAGGCCGTGGGGGCGGTGGACAACGTCCTGTCCAAGGTCATTCCGGTGGCCTACAACTCCGGCTATGACTGCCTTCTCACGGCTGACCACGGGAACGTCGAGAAGATGGTCCGCTACGACACCGGCGAACCGTTTCCCGGCCATACCTCCAACCCGGTTCCCTTCTGCGTTCTGGCTCGCGGAACCATCGAACTGCGGCCGCAGGGGGGGCTGGCCGACGTCGCCCCCACCGTGCTCGATCTTCTGGGCCTGCCGGTTCCTGCGGCCATGACCGGTACCTCGCTGATCGCCCACCGCAAATGAACGCTCCCGCCTCCGTTTCCCTGGGGTGCCTGTTTGTCGTTTCGGGCCCTTCCGGCGTCGGCAAGACCGTTCTCTGCAACCGGATGATCGAGCGGTTCGCCCCCGCCCTGGTCTACTCGATTTCGGCAACCACCCGGGCCCCCCGCGGTGCCGAAAAGCACGGCGTGGAGTATTTTTTCTACACCGAGGCCGAGTTCAAGGAGGCCATCGCCCGCGACCGGCTCGCCGAGTGGGCCCTCGTCCATGGGCACTACTACGGCACCCCCAAGGCCTTCCTCGACGACAACCGGCGGGCCGGGCGCCACATCCTGCTCAACATCGACGTCCAGGGAGGCATGAAGATCAAGGCCGCCTATCCTGAGGCTGTTCTGATTTTCCTGCAGGCGCCGTCGTTTGCCGTTCTCGAGGAGCGCATCCGGCGCCGGAACATGGATGCGGAGGAGACCGTCCGCCAGCGCCTGGCGAACGCCAAGGTCGAGATGACCTTCCAGGGCCGCTATGACGTGTCCATCATCAACGACCACCTCGACCGGGCCTCCGACGAACTGGAAGGGATCATCCGGAAGCGTATCCAGAGCCGTTCTTGACACCCCCCCCTTGCGTTCCTATAATCAATGCATATTCATCTCACCTGAACAAGGCTGATTGGAGGCACCTATGCGGAACCGGACTTTGATCCTCTGGCTGGCGGCCTTTCTGCTTGGCGGTGCTCTGGGCGCCTGGGCCCAGGAGACCGCCGCCCAGCCCCTCGATGTCAAACTCAACATCGTCGCCGGGCAGGTCAAACTGACCCGGGTGGGCAAGACCCTGTCCGATGTCCTGACCTCCGGGGTGCCCCTGTTCCCCGGCGATCTCATCGAAACCATGCGCGAGTCGAAGGCCGAACTGGTGTACGGCGACGGCGCCACCATGCGCATCAAGCCCCAGACCCTGCTCGAGGTCCAGCCCTTCTCGCTCAAGATCTTCAAAGGCAAGATGTGGCACAAGTTCACCAAGCGGGGCACCGAGTTTGTCATTGACACCCCCAGCCTGGTCGCCGGCATCCGGGGCACCATCTTCGAAGTCTCCGTCACCTCGCGCGGCAAAGCCATCGTGTCGGTCATGGAGGGCAAGGTCCAGGTCGCCGGGAAGACCGCCTCCCCCCGGAAGTTCCTGGTGCCGGCGGGGTCTTCGAGCCATGCCGATCCTGGTTGCGACCCGGTTCCCCCCTACAAGTTCAACGTCAAGGCCAAGAATGCCGAGTGGATCGACACCGATTGGGTCGGCGGCGACAAGAGCGTTGACCAGCTGTTCCTGAACTATGTGAACCTGAAGGGCGAATACGGCGAGAACGACCCCCGCACCGTCGAGGCCCATCGCCAGTTCGTGGAGGCCCAAAAGGCGAAGGCGGCCAAGCCCGCCAGGAAATAACCTTCCACCCGGCCCGATCCCGGAGGGGAGCGCCAGACAGCGCTCCCCTTCCGCATTTCAGACGGAAGGAAGGATGGCGCCGCGGCGCGCTGAGGACCCCGGAGGAGCCAGGAGTCCGCCTTTCCTACTCATCGCCGGAGGGAGATCGGCGGACCTGTTTCTTGGCGCCCTGGCGACGTTTGCTGTCGAGGCGGCGGGTCTGCGAGGCGCGGGTCGGGCGTGTGGGGCGCCGCGGTTTGGGGGGGTGGAGGGCCCGCCGGATCAGGTCGCGCAGTTTGGTCCGGGCGTCTTCGAGGTTCTGCCGCTGATCGGGCCCCGCCTGGCTGGTGACGAGGATCTCGCCGGTCTCGGTCAGGCGACTGCCGGCCAGGGCCTGCAGGCGGGCCTTCACGCCAGGGCCGAGGGTGGTGTTGCCGGCCAGGTCGAAGCGCAGGACGACCTTCGAGGCCACCTTGTTGACGTTCTGGCCGCCCGGGCCGCCCGAGCGGGCCGCTGTCCAGGACAGGTCGGCGGCCGGGATGACGAGGCCGTCTTCGAGGGGAAGGGGATCAGTCACGCCGCACCTCCGGGGGGGGGAAGTCGGCCCTGGCGGCCAGCCAGGCCAGGGGGGGGGGGGATTCGAGGGCGGAAGGGCGGCGGGTCGGGCGAGAGTGGGGGTCCCGGCGGGCGCCG